>NZ_JBGONO010000001.1:0-201435 GCF_041439165.1 Enterovibrio sp. FF113
GCGCTGGTTGTTGTGTTACGGGCTAACCATCAGCTTCGGTCAGTTTGCGTTCTTGTTCTTTGCTATTAAGAGCGGAATGCCTGCGGGTATTGCTTCTTTGGTGCTTCAAGCGCAGGCGTTCTTTACTATTTTGCTCGGTGCGTTGTTCTTGTCCGAGAGCCTTAAATGGCATCATATCGTCGGGATTATTGTCGCCTCGACTGGCATGTATTTTCTCGCAGGAACAGAGGGCAGCAGCGACGTTGCTGTCGGCCTGTCGTTTACCACGATGTTGCTGACTCTTGCCGGCGCTTTTTGTTGGAGTTTGGGTAACATTTCAAACAAAGTGATCATGCGTAATAACAACGTTCCTGTCTTGTCGTTGGTGGTATGGAGCGCCTTAATTCCAGTATTGCCTTTCCTTGTATTTTCTTGGTTTTTTGAAGGCAAAGAGGCCATTGTATATAGCCTGCAAAATATCCGGTTCCAGTCTGTTTTCTCTATCTTCTATCTGGCCTTTGTCGCCACGATAATGGGGTATGGTATTTGGGGTTATTTGCTGGGCCGTTATGAAACGTGGCGTGTCGCACCGCTTTCATTGTTGGTGCCAGTGGTAGGGATGATCAGTGCTGCCGTGTTGCTGGGTGAAACCTTGAACGCGCAACAGGTTTTTGGTGCTGTTGTGGTGATTGTCGGCTTGTTGCTGACGGTGTTTGGCGGCTCACTCAAGCGGTTACAACGGGGCTAAAGGAGATGAGGGGATCAAACACCCCAGATAGGCATATATTTGTCAATTTCACTGTTTAAACGAAGCGTCGATAAACCGAATCCCTCGATCAATTTGTTCTCCAACTTTGTCGATGTGTCCGCCCTCAAAGACATGATGGGTGATGGGAATTTCTAACTCTTCAAACGTTGCGATCATCTTCTGGAAGTTTTCTAGAATCGGTTCGCCTGCTGCTTCGCCCTCATCTGAGCCGATCTCGGCATAGATAGGTAATTCGTCTTGCGCGTTTATATCGCGTGCGCCAATGGCTGTGTATTTACCCTGTTTATTGATGAAGGGCGCACGTTTTTTAGCAATAGCTGAAAGGTGAAATTGTTCCAGTGCTCGCATCGCTGCGTCCATGTCGCGAATGATGTAAGAGGGAGGATTACTCCTGTCCGGTGCAATGGCACGAAGAATGGCAAGATAGGCATAGAAAAACCACTCACACTCTTCGCCTTTGGTGAAAGCTTCTACCTGATTTTTGAAAAACTCAGCATGTTGTTGGTAGCGATGCTCGCGCATTATCATTCCACCTGGACTTAATGCCGCACATGCTTGATATAACTCTGGGTGAAGCATTGTTGCGTAGAGTGCGCCAAATCCCCCCATTGAATGCCCACAAATGCCTCGTTTCCCCTTTTTGACGCGGTAGCGGTTTTCAGTTTCATTAATCATGTCTTGCGTCAGATAATCAAAGAAATTGCCAGAAATGGGGGAGTTGAGATACCAAGCGCCTTTGATAGACGATCTGCCATCCACGGCGACAACGATCATGTCTTCAATGTCTCCGCGTTCGCCCAAATTATTCATGATGTGTCTAATGCCCAGATTGGTTGCGGTTTGGTCAAACCAACTCTCTGGGTGGCTGTCCATGCCATGAAGCATGTAGACAATAGGATATTCGCGCTTTGGACTCTCGGCGTATGACGGGGGAAGGTATACGACGATATGGCGTTCAGCATCTTCGTTTGCAATGTTGCTTTTCAACGAGGCGGCCTCAAATGAAAATCGTTCTACCACTCCTTGATAGTGTGTCGTGTTGTTGCTGATAAGAGCGGGATCGCGATTCATTACGTCGTCCTCAATGGGCAGAAATTACCTCATTTGAGCACAGTGATTAAAGATAACGAGGGCGAGGGCGGATTCATGCGACTCAGTTGGCACCAAGCTCAATGATTGAGGTCTGTATCATTTATCCTAACGAATCGATGCCATGCATCCATGGTGGAGATGGCATCAACCTAATTCTTTCTTTGTTGATATTTCTACGCACACGCCGTCGATTTCAACTGCATCGTATTGATAAACAGCCTGGGGTCGGCAATCTTGTTCAGCATAGATAGGGAGGGCAAGCAATCATCATCGATGTAGTCGATATAATCTGCCGCCGAATCAAAAATCAAGATATCCCACGCCAAACGATCTAACCCGTATAGGCCGCGATGGATCATGTCTGCCGAAAACACCAACAGATCACCGGCTGCTAACGGAATGTTAATGCCGCCAGAGATGGGGTCATTGCTCACTTTTCCATTCTCTTCTTGGCGGACATTGTACTCTTCTTCATTGTCCCAGCGCTTGTGCGTACCAGGGATAATCTCCATGCCGAGTTCATCAAACAATGGCACACGAAGATGCAACACTTGGGTTTCCTGTATCACTCTCATCTGATCTTCAATGTCATAGTCGTACTGACAGTCACGATGCCAGAAATCCTTTTGCTCGGGATTCACGGGGTTGAAGAACAATTGCGTGTTCATGAACGCGGGGTTTTGCGGTATCACCGCATCCACCACATCCATGACTTTTTTCGAGCTGATGAAATCAAAAAGTTGGGTTCTGTCTTCATCGGGCAGATATTCGCTTCCGGTAATCAAAGACGAGTTAAATGCTTCTTCTCGATAGAATCTTCTGTTGTCGTCTTTCCACAGTTCGTGGAATTTGAGGATGACTTTTCTTAGTGAAGCAATTTGAGCTTCATCGAAATAATTTCTCAGAACAAAGTAACCGTGTTCATTGTAACGGTTACTTAATTGTTGGCTGTTTTCTAACACTGACTACCTTCACACTTACTGTGCCGTAACTGTTCACGGCGATCTTGGGCGCATGATGCCAGAGAGGCGTGGTTATACCAAGCAGGAAATAAGGACGCAAACTATCAGGTAGTGATCAAGGCAAGAGTTGATGTGTTTTTCTATTTCAATAGTTACGCAATTTAAATAGTGTGCTACTCAACCATGTTAATTGAGATGTGTAATTTAATGGATTGTTAGTTATACCCGTGATCATTGAAGGTGCTTGATTTTCAAAAAATGAGGATCAAGCTATGTGCTATGAAAATGACGCTGACCAAAAATCAAAAGCAAGTACTCGAAAGCCAGCACGATACAACGCGTGACGGTCGAGTTCGTGACCGTATAAAGGCGGTACTGCTGGCTTCAGAAGGTTGGAGTACAGCGATGATTTCTCAAGCTTTGCGCATCCACGAAACCACGGTTCTCCGCCACCTCAAAGACTACGAGCAGTCAGAGAAACTAAAACCTGAAAATGGGGGCTCAAACAGCCACCTTTCAACCGCTGACACAATGGGTCTCATTGAGCACCTAAGCGAGTTCACCTACCATCACACTTTTCAGGTTGTTGCCTATGTTGACGGACAGTTTGGCGTGAAATACACGGTAGCAGGAATGAACAAGTGGCTTCATCACAACGGCTTCAGTTATAAGATGCCCAAAGGTGTTCCGCACAAGTTTGATGAAGCAAAGCAACAGGATTTCATCCATCACTATGACGCGCTCAAGTCCGGCTGTGGCAAGGGTGAATCCATTTTATTCATCGATGCCGTGCACCCAACACAAGCAACAAAAATCACGTATGGATGGATACGTACAGGGCAAGATAAAATGCTGGAAACAACGGGTAGCCGCAGTCGTCTCAATATTATCGGTGCTCTGAACCTCAATGACATCAGCGGTACGATTGTCAGCGAATATGACACTATTAACAGCG
The DNA here is from genome assembly GCF_041439165.1 of Enterovibrio sp. FF113. Taxonomy (NCBI): domain Bacteria; kingdom Pseudomonadati; phylum Pseudomonadota; class Gammaproteobacteria; order Vibrionales; family Vibrionaceae; genus Enterovibrio; species Enterovibrio sp. FF113. Next base: position 3,758 of record NZ_JBGONO010000001.1, read on the forward strand.
AAAGTATCATTCGCTTTTTCTGTAAACTGAGAGAGCGCTACCCACTGGCTCATAAGCTCCATATTATTTTGGATGGAGCCGGATATCACCGCAGCGATATCGTGAGAGATGCGGCATTCGTCCTCAATATCGAGCTTCACTATCTTCCGCCTTACAGCCCAAATCTTAACCCGATAGAGCGGCTATGGAAGGTGATGAATGAACACTCGAGGAATAACGTTTACTTCAAAAGTAAACGGGATTTTCAAGAAGCCATTGAACAATTTGTCACTGTAACTCTTCCTGAGATTGCAGGCTCTTTGACGTCCCGAATAAATGACCATTTTCAGATGCTCAAGCCTGCATCTTCAAGTTGATTGGGTATAGATGATATCGATTTTAGAGTAAGAGTATAAGCAGCCTGCAAGAGTAGACTGCTTGTAATAGTTACTTCGATACTGCAGCTTCGACCGTATCAAGAACTGCATCATTGTATGCCACTGTACCTTTGTAACCGAGGTATATTGACACTAGCCAAATGATAAATGATATAGGTGAGGCGATCACAGTTAACATACACACAGTGGCAATGACTAAGTTGATAATGCCCCACATAACATTACCCGCATACATCTGTGCTGCTCCAGGGATAACTAATCCAAGAACCAGTGCTATGGCTGGGTTTTTCATTTTGTTTTTTAGTCGAGCTTGTTGGATTGCTTCGTTCATTTAAGTTTCCATAATGCAATGTGCTTTTATGGCGGAACTTTATATGGATGTGATTTTTAGTCAAGAATTATATTTGTATTTTTCAATGGGCAATTGTTAATCAATTGGTGTGTCAATTTGATTTTGTCTTTTAGCGATTCATTCTCTTTTTGAGAGCGGTAAATGCGGTAAATAATGTTTCGGATTTTTATTTTTTATAGTGGAGTGGTGGACTATATAATTAGATTGTCACTTTTTATTTGTTAATATAAAATGCTCTTTTAATTTGAGGTTTTTATGAAAAAATTGTTATTGTCTTTATTTCTGTTCTCGTCTGTAGCGACAGCGAATGTTCAAGATGTGGTCAAGCTGTCCGGTCCTTATGCAGTTGACCGAACTCAAGCACAAAACTCTGTTGTGCACTTCTACCTACCTACAAATAGCGTAGCTTCCATCGGCTTAAGTGGTGGGGATACCTTTGATAAAGCTAAGGACAATATCAACGGAATAACGACGGATATAACAGATAATGGTTATACTGTATATATAAATAATAGCATAAGCCCGGGAGACTCTTCAGTAGTAGGGATTAATACTCACTGTGGCCTGACTTTGTCGGTTGTTATCCACAGTTTGGAGAAAACCACAAAGCCTGATCAAATCAGACCTAAGTTGTCTATTTCCGCTACAGGTTGCCCCGAGATTCAATCAAAATTAAAATAATAATCATTGAGGGCTGATTCTCTCAGTCCTTAATGTCTCGTAGTTAAGGTTTGGTTTGATTTTCCTTCTCCGATTACAGTTGTTTGGATAATTGAAGTGCGCAGTTATACCTATGTTAATGACGATAAGTGGTTCTTTTCTACTTTGTTATCAATATAGTCACACAGTAATGTAAGTTGAAAAGTTAATTCATATAAGTATTTCTCACCTACATATAGAACCTATAAGGTGGATGATAGAGACGTTAACGGTCGCCTTAGCTTTTCGGTAGATGATAACGTGTACTTCGGCCACCAGCGTCCGATTTAACTAAACACTGCAATTCAACCAATGCGGCTAAATGCCTTGTGGCGGTTGGCTTACTCACTTTCGCTACCTTGTGGTATTGGCTGGTATTGATACCGTCTTCGAAATCTCCATCTAACATGCGATTGAGCACTTTCACCTGTTCAGTTGTCAGTTTTGTTTGGTCTATTTGTCGCCAATAGTTGGATTTATAGACGGTTTGGTCGATGCCTTTTAGCGCGTCGAAAAACGTATCTTCAAGTGTATTGAAGAACCATTCTAGCCATGCTGTGACGTCCATACCGCCTTTTTGCGTGCGCTCTAATATGTCGTAATAGCTTTTACGGTTTTCCAAGATCCCAACGGACATGGCATAGAAGCGAACCGATTGTTTCTCGGCTTGGGCTAGCGCGAGATCGGTTAATAGCCGCGTAATGCGTCCGTTACCATCATCGAGTGGGTGTAACGTGACAAACCACAAATGGGTGATGGCTGCGCGAAGCAGGGGATCAAACGCAGCATCGAGCTTGGTTGCATTAAACCATGCGATAAACTGCGTGAGTTCGTCCTCTAGCACCGCTCGCGACGGGGCTTCAAAGTGAACGATGGGGCGGTCAATTCGACCAGAAACCACCTGCATGGGCGCATCTCCCCTTAATCGACCGCCAGTGACGGGGTTAAGGAGCGTGTAGCCTTCCGGGAACAGTCGGTCATGCCAATGCAAGATGCGCGTCAGCGTGAGTGGTGTGTCGAGATTTTCAACGGCATCAAGCATGAACTCTGCCAAGCCATCGGTTTGTTCGGTGGTGGGAAAGGGTTTGTCTTCACTCAAGCCGAGGCGATTAGCCAGAGACGAGCGCACGGAGAACGCATTCAGCGTTTCACCTTCGATCGCGCTAGAGTGAACGATATTGGCCAGCAATGTGTCGAGCATGGTTTGTGTTTCATCACGCGACTGGCTGCTCATCTTCCCAAGTAGGATGCCTTGATTGAGGCGCACACTGCGCAAAAGTGGCTCGATAACCGCATTATCCCATGTAAAAGAAGGCCAATCTTGTTGTTGCCAGATCCACATTTGCTGTTCCTATGATTAGATAAATCGCTTTAATCTAATCACAGTATGATTTGAATGTGGTGTTTTTTCAAATCGTCTTATGATGCTTATACCCAAGCAAGCTGAATCCTGCATCTTCAGGTTGCTTGGGTATAGTTAGGTGGGTGGGTATGAATAAGCGTCAAGGTGCCGGCTAAAGTGTGTTGAGAGAGTGCCAAATGCTCATTCAAGATCCTCGGTTCAGTGATCAGTCCAAGGAAGCAACTGCAAACGTGCAAACGGAATAGGGTCGCCTGTTTCAATACTCACGCCGTATTGTGCCGTTTCTAATCGAAGAAAAGCACGAGCGATCTCATTCAACAGTGAATGATTGTGAGTGAGCTGCACTTCAGCCCTGTTTGCTTCGGCGCGATAAAAAGAGGCTTCAACGGCATCCGCTAATGAGCAATCTTCTTTACGAGTGATTTCCTTTTCAAACCCTTCAGATTGAACCAACAGTTCGTCTCGTTTTTCTATAAGCAACTGATGAAGGATCAGCAAATCTTGCTCGGACAGATCTGAGTCAGGGTGTGCGGACAATGCTTGGTTTTCAGTGTGGTTGTTTGTCATGTTTTTTCCTATATACCCAAGCAACCTGAAGATGCTCGCTGAATCCTGCATCTTCAGATTGTTTGGGTGTATCAATGCCGGCTGTTACTTTTTTCCGCCAGCCTTTTTGCGGCTGCGCGATGCTTCACCATCAACTCGTGTGTATCTACACCAACGAGTTCTCCGTCTTTCACGCGCCATTCTCCATTCACCATGACTTTGTCTGCACGGTGTGCGCCACACAGCACGAGAGCGGCAAGTGGATCGTGACTGCCGGAGAATTGGATTTCATCGAGTTTGAACATGGCGATGTCTGCCAGCATGCCTTTGGACAGAGTCCCGATGTCACTGCGGCCAATGTTTTTTGCAGAGCCTTGGGTTGCCCAACGGAAAGCGTCGAGATGACTAACCTTGGCGGACCCGTATCGTAGGCGCTGAATATAGGTCGCCATTCGAAGTTCATTAACGAGGTTTGAACCGTCATTGGAGGCGGAACCATCCACGCCTAACCCGACAGACGCGCCTGCTGCTTCGAGCTCCAAATTCCGACAAATACCTGAAGCCAGCATCATGTTTGAACTCGGGCAATGGCAAATGCCAATACCAGCCTGACCCAATCGTTTGATCTCTTCATCATTAAAGTGAATACCGTGTGCGAGCCATGTTCGGTTGTGAAGCCAGCCGACATCTTCGAGGTAATCGACAGGTCGCAGCCCGAATTTCTCTAAACAAAAGGCTTCTTCGTCGATGGTTTCGCACAGGTGGGTGTGAAGCATGACATTGTGTTGTTTGGCAACGCGTGCGGTTTCTTTCATCAATTCTGTGGTGACTGAAAATGGCGAGCAAGGAGCAAGAGCAATGTGTGTCATTCCACCAAATTCAGGTTGATGGTAATCGCGGATCAAACGTAGGCTGTCATCAATAATGGCTTGCTCGGTTTGAATGGTGTGCCTTGGTGGTAGGCCACCTTGATCTTCACCAAGGCTCATTGATCCACGCGTAAGCACGGTGCGCAATCCCAGTTTTCGCGTGGCTTCAACTTGCATGTCGATGGCGTGTTCGAGGCCAACTGGTATCAAGTAATGGTGATCGGAAGCGGTTGTACACCCTGAAAGTAACAGCTCTGCTGACGCGAGTTCTGTGCCTAAACGCATCATGTCTTCATCAAGCCCTGCCCACACTGGGTACAAGGCTTTGAGCCAATGAAACAGCTCTTTGTCCAGTGCATCGGGATAGGCGCGAGTCAGGGTTTGGTAGAAGTGGTGATGCGCATTGATCAAGCCGGGTAACACGACATGTTCTGAGGCATCCACAATCTGATCGACATTGACGGATGGTAGGGCGTTCTGCGCGACCAGTTCAACGATGGTATTACCTTTAATCACCACACCACCGGACGCGTCTTCGTGAGTGCCTGTCCAAATTGCGAGGGGAGATTTAAGCCAGATTGTCGCCATGTAAGAAGATCCTTTGTCGGTGAAGTCAATGTGATTGAAAACAGAGTCTTTGAAGAAAATCGCCCCGAATGAACGGGGCGATAACGTGCTAGGTGAGGATTAGGGTGTCGGTTTGGAATCCTCATCGAGCGGCGCGTCTTTTGGCGCGGTAGCGCGAACCATCACTGGATCGGCAGTGTCTTCGTTCAATGGCTGAGTGTGTTCGCTGTTCATTTCTTCCTCTTCGGCTTCACGCTCAGCGGTCACATCTTCTTTCGACTTTGGTAAAACAAGATTCAACATCACGGCGACAATCGTGCCTGTGGTGATACCGGAGTGCAGAAGCTGCGCAATATCGTGATGTAAATGTTGGAGTAACGAAGGTTTAATGGTGACGGCTAAACCTGCTGCTAGCGATACGCAAATCACCAAGGCGTTACGACGCGTATCGGCGGCTTTCACCAGCATGCGGATACCCGCGTAAGCAATCATCCCGAACATGACAAAACCGACACCACCCAATACAGGTTTCGGTACGGAGACGGCTAACGCGCCGAATTTAGGGAATAAGCCTGCAAGGATCAGCAATGCGCCAGTGGTGCCAACCACAAAGCGACTTGCTACCCCAGTAATGCCCACAATGCCGACGTTCTGGCTGAACGATGCCAATGGCATGGCGCCAAATAAAGAGCCAACAGCACTGCCGATACCATCACCTAACAGTCCACGCTTCAGATCTTTACCGGAAATGGTGCGATGACAGTTACTGGCTAGGGCAAGGAAATCTCCTGTCGCTTCTGCAATCACGACGATGTACGCAAGGCACATGCCAATGATGGCAGGCCAAGAGAAACTGAGACCAAACTTAAAGGGCTCTGGCGCAGCAAACCAGCTTGAATTGTGGAGCTGATCGAGATTGACCATGCCCATACTGAGTGCGACAAGGTAACCACCCGCCAAACCAATCACGATGGCTGATGCTGCCACTCCGCCTTTGGCATAGGTCGACACTAAAAGGACAACCAATAGCGAAATTGCAGCGAGAAATAGCTTCGGCAGTGTGGCGAATTGATCGCTGCCTGCGGGGGCATCACCAATCCAATTCATGGCGACGGGTAATATCGTTAAACCAATCAAGGTAACCACAACGCCACTGACAACGGGAGGAAACAGTTTTCGGATCTGCTCCATGAAGAAGGCTGAAACAATGACCAGACAGGCACCCACGAGGGCTGCGCCCATTATGCCGGAGACCCCATCAGCTTTGCCTATCCCGATAGCTATCCCCAAAAAGGCGAAACTTGACCCCATAACCACGGGTAACCGAATACCCACTGGGCCTAATCCAAGGCATTGAACAATAGTAAAGGCACCAGAAACGAATAGTGCTGCGTTAATCAGTGTAACGACATCACCGGCAGGCAATCCGATGGCGCTGCCGACGATGAGAGGGACAGCAATAATGCCCCCAATGGAAGCAAGCATGTGTTGCAGTGCCAGCAAGAATGTTGAGCCTGCTGGTGGCCTGTCATTTAACTCGTAAAGCAATTTCATAGTGTTTTCCTCTTACTGTCTCGTTCCCTTCGACAGCGATGATAGTGAAATTCCGTTTACCCTTGATGCTGATTGAAAGGTTGTCCAATCCTAAAATAGAAAAAAGGGACCTCTGCGGGTCCCTATGTTTTTGTTATCCAAGAATGATGAGTTTGAATACAAAGAGAATGCTCAATGCATACATGGCGATGGAAATATCTGAGAATTTTCCGGTGCCTGCTTTGAGTACGGTGTAAGTGATGAAACCCAATGCGATGCCGTTTGAGATTGAAAAAGTCAGTGGCATCATGAGCGCGGTGACGGCAGCAGGGACGGAATCGGTAAAGTCATCCCAGTTGACGTTCTTGATGCTGCTCATCATGAGAAATGCGACATAAATCAGTGCACCAGCCGTGGCGTAGGCAGGGATCATTCCTGCCAGCGGCGCGAGGAAAATGGCGGCCAGAAACAACAAGCTAACCACAACCGCCGATAAGCCAGTACGCGCACCGGCAGAAACACCTGCCGCACTTTCAACATAACTGGTGACAGGAGGACAACCAAAGCAAGCGCCGATGACGCTCGACAGACTGTCTGCTTTGAGCGCCTTTGGTAGCCCATCTATTTTACCTGTTTCTTTGTTGACCAAGTTTGCGCGCTCAGCCACGCCCATTAGCGTACCCGCGGTATCGAACATGTTCACGAAAAGGAAAGCGAGAATGATACTGATCATGCCGACATTGAACGCGCCTGCGATGTCCATGGCCATAAATGTTGGGGCAATACTTGGCGGTGCGGAAAAGATACCGTTGTATTCGAAAAGACCGAGCCCAAGGCCAATGAGCGTCACGCTGAATATGCCGATGAGCACGGAGCCAAAAACCTTCTTCACAGACAACACGGAAATAATGAAGAAGCACACGGCGGCAAGAATGGCAGGGGGCTGAGTAAAATCTCCCAGTGTCACCAAGGTGGCCGAGCTACCGACAACAATGCCTGCGCTTTTTAACCCGATAATGCCGAGGAATAGGCCGACCCCCGCTGTCATGCCATAACGTAAACTGGTGGGAATACTTTCGATGACCCATTCACGGACACGTGACACGCTGAGACCCACAAAGATCACACCGGAAATAAACACGGCACCGAGTGCGACTTGCCAGCTATAGCCCATTTCGCCAACGACGGTGAAAGCAAAAAATGCGTTCAACCCCATTCCTGGCGCAAGACCAACAGGCCAGTTCGCAAATAGTCCCATCATCAACGTACCGATGGCTGCGCCTATGCAGGTAGCGACAAAGAGCGCACCGGGATCCATGCCAGACGCTGACATGATGTTAGGGTTCACGAAAATGATATATGCCATGGTGGCAAAGGTGGTGATCCCGCCAATAAACTCGTTCTTTACTGATGTGCCGTGTTGGCTGAGTTTGAAGAACCGCTCCAGAAAGCCACTCTTTACTGATGTTTGTTCAACAGTGCTATTCTTGTCCATCGTTTCCATCCTGTTACTTCTGTCCAATTTCACTAAGAACCTGTTCGCGCTTTCTATGTCGATTTAGTCCTGTGAGTATTTGCGAGGGGCGGTTTTTTCAGCTCCCTCGATAAGTCGAAAAGCTGTACGGAGAAACCAGCAGAGGAACGTGAAAGTGAGCGCTAGGGTTGTCGATACCGAACCGTATCACCACGTCATCAAGAAATGGAATATCACTTAACGTGACGCCTGTTTTGTGGAAATAACCTGCGGTATTGAACTGCAATTGATACTTTCCCTTTAGGAAGTTTGTACCTTCGAGTAACGGTTCATCCGTTCTTCCATCAAGGTTTGTCATTGTGGTGACGACATGTTCTAGACTGTGACCAGAGACCCTGAATAGCGTGACTTCTATCTCTGAACCAGGTTTACCTTTGCTTGTATCCAAAACATGTGTTGTCAGCTTTCCCATCTTCACTTCGTCCTTCATGAGTAACGGTTCCTTTGTGCAATGGCATCGCATCAGTGACGTCAACCCGATTGATTACAGCTTGCTGCTGTATTGGTCCGTTAAATCAACGTTACCCAGTAGCAATGAATTCTGCCGTATGTGCACATCTAATAACTAAAATGTACACAATAGTTAAGTCTTGTAAAGGTCAAAAAATACGCAGTGCTAATTGTGAGAATCTGGGAATAAATACCGTAATTAAAGGGGTTAGCGTGAAAAATGGCAGTTAATCTAGACAGGATCGAATTGTCGAAAACATGAAGGCGGCAACATTTTGTTAACTTGTTCTTGTAAATTGTATACAAAATGCAATACTAAAATTGAGCTTGCCAGTGAATGGCGAAACCCGCTTTTTGTGAACTTCGCTGACATCGACTTGATAAGCAGGGAAATGGAAGTGACTAAACACGCAAGATTTTGACGCAAATATAATGATAGGAATGGCGCGATGAGTAGTGACTATCCTCGAGATCTAAAAGGCTATGGCGCCCATCCTCCTCACCCAAGATGGCCAGGGGAGGCTCGGATTGCGGTTTCATTTGTACTCAATTTTGAAGAAGGTGGCGAGCGCTGCGTTTTGCATGGAGACCGGGAATCAGAAGCTTTTTTGTCTGAAATACCCTCAGCACAACCTCTGGCTGGTGTTCGTCATATCAGTATGGAATCAATGTATGAGTATGGATCGCGTGCAGGCGTGTGGCGTGTTCTTCGCTTGTTTCGACAACATGAAATCCCATTAACCATCTTTGCCGTGGGCATGGCAGCAGAGCGAAGCCCTGATGTGATCAAAGCCATGGCGAACGAAGGCCATGAAATTTGTAGCCACGGCTATCGTTGGATTGATTACCAATATGTGCGCGAAGAAGACGAACGCGCAGATATGACCAAAGCTATTGAAGCGATCGAGAAGACAACAGGCGAGCGACCAGTAGGTTGGTACACCGGCAGAACAAGCCCAAATACGCGTCGGCTGGTGGCTGAAGAGGGCGGTTTTCTTTATGACTCTGATGCCTATGATGATGATTTGCCTTACTGGCATGAAGATGGCACGCCACCGGGTAAACCCCAACTCGTTATTCCTTATTCTTTAGATGCCAATGATATGCGCTTTTCAACCGTGCAGGGTTTCAACTCTGGCGAACAGTTTTTCCAGTATCTTAAGGACAGTTTTGATGTCTTGTACGAGGAAGGGTTGGATGCACCCAAAATGCTGTCTATCGGTTTACATTGCCGTTTGATTGGCAGGCCTGGACGACTGGCTGCGTTAAAGCGCTTCGTTGAGTACGTGAAACAGCACGACAGTGTATGGATCACGCGTCGTGTCGATATTGCCAAACACTGGCATCAGCATCATCCGCATCCATCGATGACCAAGGAGTAGGTAGCACAATGGGATTATTTTCGACCTGTCGCCCAAGTGAACAAACGAAAGACCAGTTTGTTCAAACCTTTGGCGGTGTGTATGAACACAGCCCTTGGGTTGCGGAACAAGCTTATGGCGACGGGCTGGACCAAGCCTTTAACGATCAGGATGTTCTGCATGCTCGAATGGCACACGTTCTGAACAGTGCTGACGAAGCATCTAAAATGCAGGTGATTTTGGCTCACCCTGATTTGGCCGGACGCGCGGCGCAAGCTGGTGAACTGACGGCTGAATCGACGACTGAGCAGGCAAGTGCGGGCATTGATCAATGTTCGACCGAAGAATTTGTGCGCTTTACGGATTTTAATCAGCGCTACAAGGACAAGTTTCAGTTCCCTTTTATCATGGCGGTAAAGGGGGCAAATCGGCATTTGATTTTGGACGCTTTTGAGCGTCGTTTGGAAAATGACGTTATCACCGAATTCAACACAGCGATTGAGGAAATCAACAACATCGCTTTGTTCAGGCTACGTGATTTGTAGCTCTCTGGCCGCCGTCTGTTAACGACTAATTAATGTAGACGGCGAATACAGCGTCTCGCAAATTGAAGCTCGCAGGAAACCGGCTTTTGGTTTCCTGCCACAGTGAAAGGAAAAAAGACGCTTCTTACTCTTGAAGGAAGCAACGGAAATGGATAATCGTCCTGATTTCACCAAGCTCGTCAATCTCGCCAGCAGCAGACTGGGCTCGCAAGCAATCTATGCGACCGACGACTTTTTTGCAGACAAACAGCGTCTTGTCGATGATGCCCCGGCAGAATGGAAAGAAGATGTTTATGACGAAAATGGCAAGTGGATGGATGGCTGGGAATCACGTCGTAAGCGTGAAGAGGGCCATGATTACTGTGTCGTTAAATTGGGTCTGCCGGGAAAAGTTGTCGGTGTCGATATTGATACCGCTCACTTCACTGGAAACTACCCGCCGTCCGCGTCATTGGAAGGGTGTTATTGCCCCGATGGCGAACCTGCAACTCACCAGCAGTGGGATGAACTCTTACCTTCTTTAGATCTGCGTGGCGACAGTCATCATTTTGCAGATGTTTCCTCTCAAAAGCCTTGTACGCATGTTCGATTCCACATCTATCCAGATGGTGGTGTTGCTCGATTGCGTGTGTATGGTCATCCCGAAATGGATTGGGATCGAGTGAGTACTGAGCAAGAGTTAGACCTACTTGCTGTGGAAAATGGCGGCAGGGCGTTAGCGTGTAATGATCAACACTTTGGTCATATGAGTAATCTCATTATGCCGGGCCGTGGCGTAAATATGGGTGACGGTTGGGAAACAGCGCGTCGACGTGTACCCGGTAATGACTGGGTTATCTTGTCGCTGGGCCATGCAGGTTTGGTTGATCGCATCGTTGTCGATACGGCGCACTTTAAAGGTAATTACCCTGACAGCCTGTCTATTCAAGCCGCTTTTGTTGAAGGTGGTACGGACGATCAAATCGCTACACAAAGCTTGTTCTGGCGCGAACTGCTGCCCAGTCAAAAATTGTCAGCCGATAATATCCATGAGTTTGCGGATCAACTGAATAGGCTGGGCACTATCTCTCACGTTAGAGTGAATATTTTCCCAGATGGTGGCATCAGTCGAGTGCGCGTATTTGGTCGAAAATCAGACTGAAAAGCAGACGCGTTGCAGACAGTCATAGGATGAAAATGGACATGGAAAAAGATATTGCCCTCGACAACATGATTACGTTGACGCCGGAACCGCTGACGCAAGAAAAGTTTGCGCCATTTGGAGACGTGATTGAAGCAGAAAATCGAGACTTCTTCATGATCAACAACGGTTCTACACGTCGTTACCACAAACTTGCTACCACACAAGTGGATGAGGGGAGTGGCGTGATCATCAATATTTTTGAGGCAACACCGCTTTCCTATCCGCTTTCTATCAAGATGCTGGAGCGTCACCCGAAAGGCTCACAGGCATTTATGCCGCTGCTTGGTCATGACTACTTAGTGTTAGTTGCGCCCGTGGGTGAGGAGCCGGATCTGTGCTCGATCCGCGCTTTCTATGCCAAAGGCACGCAAGGGGTGAATTATCACTGTGGCGTGTGGCATCACCCTGTACTGGCATTGACGGCAAAAGATAGATTCTTGGTGGTCGACCGAGAAGGTGCCGGGAATAACTGTGACGAGTTTTTCTTTTCAGAACAAACACGTGTGATATTGGCACCTGAATTGTGATTTGGACTTATCAAAGCCAATCGATTCCTGCTTTGCTTAAAGTGAGCGTCAATATCTGAGAAAAAACAGTAAGGGATGACGTAGCCGATAATATACCCAAGTAATGCCAAGATGCGGTTTTTCAGTGAGCATTGAGTGCGTATTGAATGGGTATGAGCAACGGCATCCGAAAAGGAGAGTGTAATGGATCCTTATATCACGGAATGGCTCAATATAGCGGTTCGCTGGATGCACATGATCACTGGCGTGGCATGGATTGGTGCGTCGTTTTACTTTGTGTGGTTGGAAAATAACTTAAATCGACAAAACCCGCGCGATGGTTTGTCTGGTGATTTGTGGGCCATTCATGGTGGCGGTATATATCACTTGGAAAAATACAAACTCGCGCCTGAAAAAATGCCAGAAACCTTACACTGGTTTAAATGGGAAGCTTACTTTACGTGGCTCACGGGCATGACCCTGCTTTTCATCGTGTTCTACGCCAATGCTGATATTTACTTGGTGAAACCAGGGTCAGAATTTAGTTCAAGCACGACAGTCATGATTGGTATCGCGTCACTGGTTGCTGGTTGGTTTGTCTATGACGTTCTCTGCAACTCGGCATTGGGTAAAAAGCCAATGCTATTGGGTGTGGCGCTGTTCGTTGGTTTGGTGTTCGCCGCTTGGGCATTGAGTCTCGTGTTTAGCGGTCGTGGCGCTTACATCCATGTTGGTGCAATTATCGGTACCATTATGGTGGGTAACGTGTTCCGAGTGATCATGCCAGGGCAACGCGCCTTGGTGAAAGCGATTGAAGAACAGAGAGCGCCTGATCCAAGCCTTCCAGCTAAAGCGTTACTGCGTTCGCGACACAATAACTATCTCACGTTGCCTGTGTTGTTCATCATGATCAGCAACCATTTTCCAAGCACTTACGGTCATGAGTTCAATTGGGCGGTGCTGGCAGGTGTTTCGTTGCTCAGTGTTTTGGTTCGCCATTACTTCAACACGCGACATGCGAGCCAAAAGTATGCATGGACATTGCCGGCGGCAGCGTTGGGAATGATTTGTTTGGCGTATGTATCAGCGCCAGTATCTGCGCCTATTTCTCCTTCAGGCACTGCCCCTGCGACAGCAGGAGCCAATGCAGAATCTCAGAATACGCTGGCGTTTATTGAAGTGAAAACCATTATTTCGGAACGTTGTACGGTTTGTCACTCCCAATCGCCGACACATCCCGCTTTTGCGGTTGCTCCTGCGGGTGTGATGCTCGATACGCCAGAACAAATTCAGCTCGAAGTGACGAGGATAGTCGCCCAATCGGTTTCCACAAATATCATGCCTTTGGGTAACTTAACGAAGATGACGCAAGAAGAGCGAGATCTGATCGGCCAATGGGCGTCCTTGGGAGCAGCGATTCAATAGTACTGTTACAAAATATTAGTATCACCCGCAAAAGCAAACTTTAACCACCTCTAGATGAGGTGGTTTTTTTGTTATATCTGCGGTAAATCAAGGATTTTAAAGGCGATGTGCAGATAAACTCCGAATTGTCGAATCGCGTTAAATCATGCCCTTCAACATGACATCGAAATTAGATGTATATTTTTTAACATTTGGCGAGATCTGGTTACGAGTTTTGGTTATACTCGCTGCCGAAAAAACAACCTTATGTTGTTACCTTTTATTACTGTGGCTTAATGCTGCCTAAAACAATCTTGGAGAACCCCGTGGAAACTATTCTTGTCATCGCATTCATCTGTGCAGCATTTGTGATTGTGAAGAAAGAACGCGCATCACGTGCGTAAAATTGGATTACGCTGAGTCAGTACATCTTTTGCTTCAATTTTTGTCAGCGTAAACCAAACTAACACATTATTTTAATGGCTTATCCTAGTGCAGGGTAAGTGAGAAATAAAAAAGCAGAGCCGATTGGCTCTGCTTTTTTATTTTTGTTCATTTAAGCTGACATTACATTACAGTACAGTTGGACGTTGGCGGTGGATGCGTTACTCGCTAACAAGGACCTGGGTGTCTGTGAGTGTCGCCAAATGTCCACGTATTGCACGTTCTGCTTCTTCAGTCATGCCATAGATATCGTAAAGGCCGACGACCGACACATCGTTTTCTTCGGTACTACTGAATATCATTCCCGTTGCGACAGGTTTACCCGATTGCATCGCTACATAGAGCGCCACATTTATGCCATCAGGAGTGGGAATGTCTGTCAGCGACAATTGAGACAAATATTCGAGCATCGCGGCATGTTCTGCTTCAGGCCACTTTTGCGCTAAAGTGCGTGCGTAGCGAACCATCAATGGATGGCAATCCACAGCATAAAACGAATAACCTTCAACCGGCGCTGAGACAGCAGCTCGTTCGACTTGCTTAGGTTCTGTTTCGGCTACTTGATAGCATTTCAGACCTTGCAGGCTCTCAGGCGTTGGGTATTGAGCGTTTTCAACATGGCTTGCCATCCAAAAATGCTTTTTGCGGAAGTGAGAAAGAACAGCGGCGTCGCTCATGGTGGCTCCTGTGCCGGCTAGGCATCTTGCAGTTGAGCATCGATAATAGCTCTATGGCGTTAAATAACAATGCTCAATCCAAAGAATGAGGAAACTATTTTGGTAACTGTATATCTCTTAACCAATTGATAAAAAGCGAGTAACAGTAGGCATTCCCAAAATTTGGGTTAAAATAGGAAATTCTGATGCCCACTTGCTTTGAAATTAGGTTCCCCTTTTATGTCAGGACAGCGTCTTCAAACTCAGTTTTCAAAAGTCTTTGCCCATTTCAGTGGTAAGGACAGTGATACAAACCTCCAAGATATGGCTGAAATCTTCAGTTGCACTCGTCGTAATGCTCGGATGGTGCTGAGTAAAATGGGGGAGCAGGGTTGGTTGAGTTGGGAGCCTGCGGTAGGGCGTGGTAAACAAAGCCGACTGACTTTTCACCGAACTGATTCTGATCTGCAAATGAAGCGTGTCAGAAAGTGGGTTAAAGACGGAAAGCTGGATGCGGCACTCGAAGAATTGGGTAATGACGCGGCCAAGTTGGCGCATCTTATCCAAGAACAACTCGGGGTATCGACGCAAGAAGGTAAGCAGATCATTCGCCTTCCTTATTATCGCGCGTTTCCCTGTTTGAACCCGGCCAAACCGCTTCGACGTTCAGAGCAACACCTGATCACGCAAATATTTAATGGGCTCACTCGGTTCAATGATTCGACTGAAGAGGTAGAAGCCGATCTCGCCCACCATTGGGAAGCTCTTTCAGATACGCATTGGCGATTTTACCTGCGACCCGCTGTTCGTTTTCATGACGGTAGCTTGTTGCAGACCGATGATGTGATTTGGTCACTGCAAACCCTTAGCGAGTATGTCTATTTCTCGCATATCGACCACATTGTGGCGCCCGAAGACAATGTCATTGATTTCTATTTGAATCGCCCAGATCGCCGCTTGCCCGATACATTGGCAGTGCCTATGGCCTCGATTCAATCGAAGAAAGCAGCCACGTCAAAAAACGGTGAGCAGTTTCCTGTTGGTACAGGGCCATATCGTGTCGTCGAGAACAATAGCCACCAGCTCGTGTTGAAGGCCCATGATCAGTATTTTGGCTTCCGTGCCTTGACGGATGAAATCGAAATCTGGGTCTTAGACAGTGCGGCGATGTGTTATTTGCAGCCCACGGCAACATTGGATCCGACGGCGTTGGATTCACGTCAGGGCATTTTGCAAAATGGAACCAAAGAACGCTTGGCGCTGGATGAAGGGTGTAATTACCTGATGCTAAATCGCTGCAGTGGTGTGGCGAAAGACCCGCGTTGGGCGGCTTATTTAAGCGATAGGCTGTCGTCGTTACGTTTGTTGCCATACTTGGCAGAAAGCGGCATTGGCGAATACCGCCTGACCAATGCGTATGGTTTGTTACCAGGCTGGATTCACACCAATGTTTCTCATTCTGACATTGCTGTACCGTCTTCAAAAACAACACTGAGATTAGCGCATCAATCGGACAATCCGTTATTTCCTTTGATGGCTAAAGCCCTGAAGGCGTTGCTGGCGAATGAAGGGGTGGTGTTAGACATCGAAGTCGTTTCTTATGAAGACATGATGGAGCCGAAACAAGCAAAGAAAGTGGATATTTGGCTTTGTGGTATGAGTTTAGGAAATAAGCGTAGCGATGCCATTTTGCCTTGGTTAATGAACTTTGAGCACCTTTCAGCGGCAATGCCCCAAGATGAATTTAGCGTTGTTGTTGAAAAAATGGCGACGTGGCGTGATAAAGACCAACCGCATTTTGATGCGGAAACCATCGGTAAAACCTTGGTGGGTTCAGCACAGATTATCCCGTTGTTTCACATATGGCTTGGTGTGGTGGATGGGCGTGAGTTGGAAGATGTGTCTTCTAACAAGGTGGGCTGGTTTGACTTTAAATCTGTCTGGAAAAAGCCTGCGCTCTAGCAGGCTTAAACTTGATCAAACTTCGTTTAAATCTGGTTTAAAACAGCGCAAAAGCAGCGACGAGCAACGCGGGTAAGGTCACGATGGTGAGGAAGTTGCCAAACAATACCATAGAGGCGACCTTATCTGGACCGACATTGAAGCGCTCAGCAAACAGAAAATTCATCACGGCAGGTGGTAGCATGGCGAACAACAGCATCATACGCAGGTGCTCCGGTGGCAGGGGCACGAAGAAATAGATCACGGCGAAACTTACCGCCCCTGTTGCGAGGCTCAAGAAGGTACTGAGAATACCCACGCCCAATCCTGACCATTGAATTGCGGTGAGTTGCACCCCGAGAGAAATCAACATCACTGGCACCGCTGCGTTGCCAATCAATATCATTCCTTCGTTTAACGGCGCCCACACAGTTATCCCGCTGAAATTGAAAATCAGTGCGAGGATGGAAGCAATCAATATCGGCATTTTGAATATTTGACGAAAGCGATACTCGCTGTTGCTTAGCATGGCCAACCCCACCGTGATGTGAAGCATCATGGAAACCACAAACAGCAAGATGGCGGGCGCTTCTCCAATGAGGCCAAATGCATAACCAAATAAGGGGATAGCGAGATTCCCGCTATTTCTAAACATCTGTGGGGGAGCCCATGTTTTGTAGGGCAAAGATAGGATCTTGCAGATGGGTATCATCAGTACGCCGGGCAGCAATACCGCAATGACTGCTGCAATAAACAGTGCGTTTTGTTCTCCGCCCATGGGCATCACGGACAGTGTGGTGAACACTAAACAAGGCACCATCAAATCGATATTGATTCGATTAACGTGTCGCATATCGGGGCGAAAGCTCTTTCCAACGAAAAAGCCTGCCGCAACCACCGCAAAAACGGGGAACAGTATGCTAATGACTTTTTCGAGCATCCATGCCCCTTAAGAGTATCGAATAGTGGTTAATTAGCGCTTAGAAAGCCGCGCTGAGAGTCTGGCCTACTAGAGTTTCCACATCATCCAGAGACAATGCAAGTACGCAGGATAAAGCATGCGCAGAACTCATACGTATAACTAAAGCGGATATGTGGCAGTTAACAGCAAATACTTATAGAGAGGCAGGCCATCTCGCTGACGATGGAATGGATGGAAAATCCGGTTCAGCCCGCCAGTTAGGGCGCATTCTAGTTCGATATCACCCGCCAGAGAATGTTCAGCCTCAAGAAGCCTTACCCCTTGTGCAGCGAAATCGGCTTGGTGAATGGGCTGGTGGCCTAACCACCAACTCGGTACTGACTTGCTGGCAGAAGAGCGATCGATCCAGTGGTCCGCCACTAAAATCACGCGCTTCTCTTTCTCGCTGGTGGTATCAATATGGTCGAGTGTCCAATGCATGTCTTTCACAATGCCTTTTCGGCAAGCAAGGTTTGCACTGATGAGTCGATGGGCAACGATATAGATTTGATGATCGGGTGCGTCGACACGAAACACAGGTTGTTTTAGGGCAGGTGATTCATCCAATTGATGAAGAAAAGCATCAATGTTGAGCTTGTCATAGGAGTGTACGATCCGTCGTGCTAAAGCCTTACCAAGATGGCTCTCATTCATGCCACGATTATGAATCGTCGGATAGTGGTGCTCACAGAAATTGAGACAGTCTGATTGAAAGTCTCGCAGGCTCTGTGAAATAAGTTCATCAAGCAAAAATGCCTACTCCAAAACAAGCCCCACGACAGAGGGTTATCTAAAGTATGGCAAAAATTTACACTTTGCACTATCTCTGGTAGCTAAATGTGGTGAAGCGTTCAAAAGTGAGGCTATCCGCGCTTAAGCATCGGGTTTAATACGATTCTTTTTAAGGTCTTCCAGCGAATTGCCAGTAGTGAAACTCCCAACAAAAAATAGAGGGAAGGCTCAAGCAATTCAGACTTTGATGACCAGTAAAAATGAATCGGTGCCAAAATAAGAACCAAATAAACAGAATTGTGCAGTTTCTGCCATTTCACGCCCATTTTCCGTTGGATACGCGACGTTGAAGTCACGGTTAGTGCAAAAAGTATTACCCAACAAAATGCGCCGACGGTGAGGTAAGGGCGGCTTAGGATTTCTGTGCCTAGAAGTGAAAAATCGAATGTCAGATCCAACGCCAAATACGTGAGCAAGTGTAAGGTTGCCCAGAAAAAGCTATATAGCCCAAGCACCCGCCGACAACGGATCAGTAAGCCCTGTCGCGCATACTTCGCAATGGGGCTAACTAACATAGTAATGATCAAAGTATTAAGCGCAGCCAGCCCAGTGTAGTGAGTGATGCCGTCTACAGGGTCAGCGCCGAACTTGTTGTTCAGCACTAACCAAACCATATTGGCCGCAAACGTCAGACTGACAACATGAATCAGCGCTTTTACCCAAACGATTCGCTTTGCTGTGAGTGGCATCAGTAGCTAGACCTCAGATCCATGCCTTTGTACAAGCTCGCCACTTCATCTTCATAGCCGTTAAACATCAGTGTAGGTTGACGACGAGAACTGAAGATTGATCCTTCACCAATGAAACGTTCTGAGCCTTGGCTCCAACGCGGATGATCAACTTGAGGATTCACGTTGGCGTAAAACCCGTACTCGTGACGAGCCAGCAAGTTCCACGTTGTAGCTGGCTGTGATTCCAAAAGATGAATTTTAACGATCGACTTGATGCTCTTAAATCCGTATTTCCATGGCACAACCAAGCGCACCGGTGCGCCGTTTTGCGGGGCAAGAGTTTGACCATATAAGCCCACACTTAACAATGTTAATGGGTTCATGGCTTCATCAAGGCGTAATCCTTCAACGTAGGGGTAATCAATCCCACCACCAACAAACTGAGAGGCTTGCCCTGGCATTTGTTTGGGATCGTGTAGGGTTTCAAATGCAACGTATTTCGCACTGCCAAGAGGATCGGCAGCTTTCAATAGAGCAGCAAGTGAGAAGCCTATCCATGGCACATTCATCGACCATGCTTCCACACAGCGCATTCGATACAAGCGCTCTTCTAATGGAAACTGTTTGAGCAAATCATCATAACTTAGCGTGATAGGGTTATTGACTAATCCAGTCACCTCGAGTTTCCAAGGGTCAACGCGAAAAGACTGGCTGTTTTCAACAGGGTCGCCTTTGCCTGTACCAAACTCATAAAAGTTGTTGTAGGTAAGCACTTTTGATTCCGGAGTCAGTGACAAACCACTCCCATAAGGGCTTGAGTTTGTTATAAGCGGGGATCGTTGAAAAACTGTCGCTGGTTCAGCGTTGTCTTCTCCGCTACTGAATATGTCAAAGATGTTAGCTTGACTCTGAGCCGCAAAAGGCAAGGTGGCTGTCATTATTCCTAGCTTTTTCAGTATGTCTCTTCGCGAGTGATAAACCGATTGTGGTGTCAGTTCATGCTCTTTTATCTCAGATTTTTTAGGTACACGAATCAGCATCGATGCTCTCCGGCGGTGACTTCAGGTCAGGCTTTCATCAAAAGCCTACGTATTATTCCGAACAGACCTACATAACGAGCAATTTCTTTCATTAGTTTACATTCTGTATGAAAAAACGTTACTTGGATGATGGTAGATGTGACCGATGGCATGTAGAGTGATCGCGTTGTCGATGCATATAACGAAGTGATTGTTTTATAGGCAGTCAGGCGTTTTGGACGCCTGGTTAAACCTATTTTCAGCTATTCCACCTCTGCAATGAAGCGCTCCTATCGCCCGTTGCACGTCTGAACGGTTATGTCATTCGGGTATATTTAAATGGAAGTTTTGATGAAACGTTTTTTCTTATTGTTTGCTTTAGCCATGCCTTCGATATCCGTGTCAGCACAAGGCTTGTCTGCTGGGATTTTCTTTGGTTCACCAATGTCTGGTGTGACAGTGTCACAAGATGTGGTTCGTATTTCTTTAGGAATACAAGAAAAAGGGGCCGCCGTTGATGGCCTATGGAATCTCGGTGAGTGGTTGGCAAGACCCGAATATGCGCCTCTTTATGGCTACACAGGCATGCAGTGGGTTGATGACCCTAAGCATAAATGGGGACCAAGAGCAGGGCTAGGTGTTGCGTTGCCAATGGGGCATGGCAATGTTGAACTCTACGGAGAAGCGGGAACAGCCTGGTATTGGCAAGAAGACGCAGCGTTCAAATTTGAAGGGTCATTTGGACTTAGAATGTTTTTCTGATCATTGCTGTGTTCTGCTCGGTATTGCAGTGGGAAGATTTCATGTTAAAGAGCGCCGATGGGCGCTCTTTACGTTTTGTGTCAGCGTCGAGAAAAATTGCACATTTGATGTGATAATCAAAGAGGCTAGCCTGAAGGGTGAGTCGCTTGGCGTGATATCTTATACTCTATAAGGTTAAAGACACTGAATCGTCTTGGATTAAGCGCCACATGCAATTTGTCCGTTTGAATACGTGCGGTAAATGAAGAATCGATTCGGCGAAAAATATTACCGAGAATTTTGACACATGAGTTTAACGCTAAAACGACTTTCAATTTTATGTGCATTGCTGATGCCATTTGCACTTCAAGCAAACCAATACGAATGGCCGGAAAAAGACACGCGCCTGATTGGTGACAATACGGTGCATGTCGTTAAACCGGGCGAGCATCTCGAGCTTATCGCGAAAGAATACAATGTCGGATTTCTCGCCTTGCTTTCAGCCAACCCTGGCGTCGATCCTTATTTGCCGCAGCCAGGTTCATTCGTCACGATTCCGCAGGCGTTGATCCTGCCTGACGTCGATTACGAAGGCATTGTCATCAACCTTGCGGAACTTCGCCTTTACTATTTCGAACCGAAAATCGGCAAAGTAAATGTTTTCCCGATCGGTATTGGCCGTATTGGCCGTGATACGCCAATTATGAAAACAAAAATCAGCCAAAAACGTGAAAATCCAACGTGGACGCCTCCAGCAAGCATTCGCAAAGAGTATCTAGAAGAGCGCAATATCGTGTTGCCTGAAGTTGTACCCGCGGGACCAGAGAATCCATTGGGCAATCACGCACTGAGACTGGCTTATGGCACTGGCTCTTATTTGATCCACGGTACAAATAAAGACTTTGGGATTGGCTTACGTGTAAGCTCAGGGTGTATTCGTATGCGCCCGCAGGACATTGATTGGTTGTTCAATGAAGTGGCGGTTGGCGAGAAAGTACGTGTGATAAACGAGCCGGTGAAAACCAGTTATGAGCCTGATGGCGCAGTGTATGTTGAAGTTCATCGTCCGCTTTCAGAAGATGAAGCAGAAGCAGGCTCACGCATTCTTACGCCACCAGATGCGCGCACGGCACATTGGTTGGAAGCCAACAGAATGAATGTGAGTCGTTACAGGGCAGCGTTAGCGGTACAATCAGGATTGCCGTTAGAGATGGGAAATAACGATGCGGCATCCGAAGATGCCGCAGAATTATAGGGGGATATGGTGCAGTTGACTTACTTAGTGTAAGACTGCGCCATGTTGTCGATACGCTCATTTGCACGAGCAGCTTCGTCATAAGCCAGTGCAGATGCTGCTGCTACGTCAGCTACGTCACCTTGTAGAGCTGAAACTTGGTTTGAAAGAGAATCTACTTTCGATGACATATCTGCAACACTTTGCTCAAGCGCTGAATTGCCAGAACAACCAGCAAGTAGTGCGCTGGATGCAACTGCTGCTAACGCTAGAAGACGAATTTTCATAGTTAAACCTCATTGTTTTTGTTGGGTTGCATTACTTTACTGCTTTTACCTGTTGAATAACTGGCTGCAGTATAACCATAGACTGGGATTGTCTATTCTGCCGCCTGTTGCCCTTTGATATCCGCCTCATTGTTGATACAGCCTAAAAATCTAAGTCACAGGTCAGCATAAATGTTTAGAACTTTGGCAGATTTCTAGCCGTTATCGTGACTGTGTTTCATTTTTGATTCAACTATTGTCTTTCTTATAGGAACAGATTGTGTGATTTCTGTTCCGTCTGAGAAGTGAAGGGTGAGGGGAAGTGATTCGCCTTCCTTCAATGGTGCAGCCAAATCGAAAAGCATGACATGTAAACCACCGGGTTCTAACGTCGCTTTTCCATGGCTAGGAATGGCAATGTTTTCGACTTGTCGCATTTTCATCATGCCGTCAGCCATAACGTGACTGTGCAATTCAACTTTTCCGGCTGCGGGAGTGGCCGCTCTGACCAAATTGACGGATTTGTCCCCTGAGTTCACTAATACCATGAACGCTGCGCTGTTTGGCGCTCGTGGTGGTGTTGCTCGTGCATAAGGATCGTTGATTTCGATGGTCGCTTGTGCAGAAAAAGTGAATAGACCAATGAGTAATGCACATAAAGACGAAGAGGCTTTCATCAAGGGTTCCTTTATTTGTATATATTGATGTTTAAGGAAAACAACGCACCAGGAGCGCGTTGATGGTAATTAGGATAACGGATTACTGCGTGGCAGTAGTGAGCCTCATGATGGCATCTGACACCATGTTTGGATTTAGCGTGTGCGGGACTTTTTCAACCAAAGTGCCATCAGGTTGCAAAAAATAGAAGTAGGAACTGTGGTCGACGGCGTATTCCATGGCGGAATTTTCAAGTTCAGTGATTTGATAAAGCACGCCGTACTTGCGTGCCAATGCCGCAATTTCTTGTTCACTGCCACTCGCACCTTCAATCATGGGGTGGAAATATCCCGCATATTCTTTTGCAGCTTCAGCGTCGTCTCTTTTGGGATCTAAGGTAACAAACAGTGGGCGAACATTGGTCAAGGCGTCTTCTGGGAGTGATTTTAGCGCCGCGGAAAGAATGGCTAATGATGTTGGACATACATCGGGGCAATGGGTGTAGCCGAAATAGACCACGCGTAACCTGTCGTCTGCATTGTCAAAAAGGTTGATGTTTTGATCACCACTTTTTAGTTGTCCAAGTTCAACATTTGCTTCAACGGTTTCGTTTTGTTGCACCATGTATCTCGCGCCCAAACCGGCAAGTAAAGCCAGAGCTAAAACAATGATCTTTGTTTTCATCTCTTCATCCTTATGTCTATAGGCAGCAAAATTTTCTTGTCTGGACTGCTAATGGCGCCGCGCCATGTCATTTCAGCATCCATGCATAGTGGCAACATGACTTCACCACGATATTGATTATTGTCAGACTTGGCTAGCTTGAGTTTGTACATCCCCATGTTCATTTCCACACCTTCGACTTCCAGTAACAAATAAGGTGCGTCATTGTCGTTAACTGTGACATCGAGTGTGACAGGAATTAAAGGTGTAACGGTATCTTCGGTGAGTTTTGCTATTGCCGAAGAAAATGCGCAAGGTGTTGTGCCAAGTGTGCAGGCTGGTGTCGTGGTGACGGATTCATTGGATTCAGAAAACAGAAACTGATCGGCCAAAAAATAGCCTGCGCAAAGAAAAATAAGGAGAGAAAAGGCGTCGAACCATCGACGATGTGTAAAAAGGCTATTTTTCATAAAGAACAATATTGAGGAATAAACGCTGAAAAGTGTATCACCATCCTCCTGATATCTATGTGAGTAAGGTCTTGAAATAGGCTAAATGAAAAAGGGCTGCCTCGCGGCAACCCTTTCATTTCAAGACGCTAATGTTTGTGCATCGTGTCAGCCGTGTGGCATATAGGCTGATTAGTCGCCAAGCTTCTGTGACACTTTTTCTAAGCCAAGAACGAGCCCAAATCCGACAGCCATCATTAGAAGTCCAACGATAAGTTGAGACGGTTGCCCGGTTGCCGCTTCAAATGCGGATGGGGACAGGACTTTCTCAATCAATGGCACTTGTTCACCCGATGAGTTAATGCGGAAACTGAGCACTTCTTTCCATGGCCATACTTTTCCAAGTGCTCCAATAAGCAAACCGGTAAGAAAGGCGATAGTAAAACTACGATAGGATCGTAGTAACCAAGAAAGGACATGAGAGAAGGTCAATAAACCCGCTAAGCAGCCTAGTGCGAACAAGCCAAGAATGGGGATGTTTAGGCCTTTTACTGCGTCTAGCACAGGACCGTACATGCCAAGCAGCAAAAGAATAAAGCTGCCAGAAATGCCTGGTAAGATCATCGCGCAAATAGCGATAGAACCCGCGATGAATACGGTGAGCATGTTGAACTCAAGAGATATTGGGTTAGCAACAGTAATACCGTATGCGAACACCGCACCTGCGATGGCGAGAGCAACCTCAGGCAGTGACCAACGTTCAACTTGTTTGATCATGTGTAAGGCAGATGCCACGATAAGGCCGAAGAAAAACGACCAAATGACGATGGGGTGTTCGGTTAGTGCGTAAGAAACGGCTTTGGCGAGTGTCAAAATTGCAGTCAGAATACCGGCCAGCAAAGTACTGAGAAATGTGCCGTTAACGTGAGTCCACACGGCGGCGAACCCTTCGTTACGCCAACGAGAGAATATAGATGGATTGACGCGACGGATGCTTTCTAAAAGGGTGTCATAAATGCCGGTGATAAATGCGATTGTGCCACCGGAAACGCCGGGAACGACATCGGCCGCACCCATGGCCATTCCTTTTAAAAAGGTTAAAATATTTTGTTTCATGAACTGCTTCTATGGGGACGTGGAAAAATTATTGCCCAATTATAGCGACTTGAATGCAAAGGGCTATGAATTAGTAGTAAGAGTCTAACAATGTACGTCGAGCCACTATCTGTGCAACAGCCACCCATAGGCCTCAGCAAGCTTCGTCTTTCCATCATGGTATATAGGGTCACCATGCACGGGCAATATGTGATCAAATGGCCAAGTGAGTATCTCTTGTAGCGAACGTCGTAGCAATTTTGGGTCCTTGATCTGGAAACGCTGGGTGAGCGGAACTTGAGCATGTTGGCGACAACCGCTGACTTTTCCTACGGCACGACGCAATACTGATCCGTGGTTTAACAAAATTAAGCTTTCACCCACCATTAAGGTGCGACTGTTGGGATCACAAAATACCACTTCTTCATTTTGGTCATTGCCACGCAAAACTGTTTGGTAGAGTTGATTGCGCCATCGCGGTGAGGTGGTGGATGTTAGTTCGCCATCAAAACCAATATCAGTGCGTTTTGTGGCAAGACCGGGTGCCGAGTAAAAATAGGCATCGGGATACACAAGCCACCAGTCTGATAGGGGGTGATGCAAACTTTGATTAACCGTGGTGACGCAGCTTACTCTGCCGAGTGCGGCTATCTGCGTTTTGATGTCTTCTGTAAGTTCACAAGGGTTATGAACCAATAAGCTTCCATCATCCAGCCGAACAATCGTCATTCTCTGGCCAATATCGACGCCAAAACAACGATATGTTTCGCTGTGGTACCAAAGATGGTCAGCTTTCCATTCGATCATTAGAAATTCATCCGTGAATTGGTAGAACTTGGGTATAGATATCAGAGATGCCGGTGCTGGGACAGAAAATTTTTTCGCCTTTGATAAGCAAATAACTTTGTTGAACACGAAAGACTTTTTGCATCCAAATTGATTGTTCGAAAAAACAGAACAAGTTGTTCCTGTTTGATAGGTTTTTCCTTGGGTCACTCTGCCCTAAACTGTCTCTAACAAAGGAGCTTGTTATGAAATTAAGAACCGTCACTCGTGTTATTCAGTCTCACCCTTCAAAAGACGGTGATGGCGTTAAAATCAATCGCGTTCATGGCTTTAACGATGCGAAGCTCAGTCCGTTTTTGATGATCGACGAGCTTAAAAGCGACAATCCAAATGACTATATTGGCGGTTTTCCTCCTCACCCGCATCGTGGAATTGAAACCCTGACGTATATGTTAAAAGGACACTTTCAGCATCGTGACCACATGGGCAATGTGGGTGAGCTTAGCAGCGGTGGTGCACAATGGATGTCTGCTGGAAAGGGCGTGATCCACAGTGAAATGCCGATCATGAATGACGGCGAACTGCATGGCTTTCAAATCTGGATTAATCTGCCAGCAGCAAAGAAAATGCTTCCGGCGCAATACCACGATTTTCAAGCGCCAGAAATCAACGAGTTCGGGTCAGCACAAAACCTACTTCGAATGATTTCAGGTAATGCCATTGAAAACGGTGAGGCAATCACTGGACCTTTGCAGAATACAGGTGTTGAAACATTGATTGCAGATTGGCAAGCACTGGCGGGAGAGGCGCGTAGCATTGCCATGTCATCGGCCTACCAAGTGAATCTGTTCGTCTATAAAGGAAGCATAGAGGTCGCGGGTAAGCAGTTAAGTCAGGGGCATTTGGTTCAGCTTTCTGAGGGAGAGCAGCTTTCGTTGAAAGCCGTTAAAGATTCTGGTGTGCTGATCTTGGCGGGGCTGCCCATTGATGAGCCTGTTGTGCATTACGGTCCATTTGTGATGAATTCGATGGATGAGATTAATCAGGCGATCCAAGATTATCAAAATGGTGTGCTCACCGAGTGAAGGGTTAACTGGCCAATCGAATAGAAGGGAGCAATGGCTCCCTTTGTTATCTGAACGAACCATTGTCATCACAACCGCATTTTATCTTGGTCTTTTTCCCTTCACTTCACGAACTATACTCTCCGTGTAAATAAAACATTGAATCTTGATTGCGCATTTGTTTTATTTTGTTTGTTGATAGAAGGAGTGAACAGTTTGCTACCAGTGATTGCACACGCGATTGAAACAGTTTTCTTGGTCACCGGCGTGGTGATGCTGATTCGTTGTGCTTTCCAGTATGCTTATCGAACTGAAAAATGGCATAGGCTCAATGTGGTGCTTTTCAATGTTCAGAGCCTTTCTTCTGAAGAAATGAAGTGGTGGTATGCCGCGATGATGAGTCTAATGCTCGGTGCATCGGTGAAGTTTGTTTCCTTCATTGCTCAGATAGGGCAATGACCTAATCGACGCGCTATTCTGTCCTCCGTGAAGTCTTAGATTTTCTTGCAACAAAAGTGTGATGTGTGTGAACTAGACTTAGAGTTTGATACACTCAGCTTTTGTGAAACGCGTAAAAGGAAATCATGCCTACCGTCACGCCAATAACGCTCGCCATCGCGCATATCAACGATACCCACTCCCATTTCGAACCAACGCCGATGTCATTGGCTGTGCAAGGACTTGATGAGCGTATTTATGCCAATGTAGGCGGCTTTGCTCGTATATCCTCTGTCGTTAAATCATTTAGACAAGAAACCCAAGCGGATACAGACGGTTTCCTGTTTCTTCATGCGGGTGATTGCTTTCAAGGCACGCTTTATTACAGTCTGTTCAAAGGCGAAGCGAACGCAACAATGCTCAATTTTCTTAACCCTGATGCTATGGCTTTGGGGAATCATGAGCTTGATCTTGGCAATAGCGCAGTTTCACGATTTCTCGATCAAATCGAATTTCCGTTACTTGCTGGCAATTGGGATGTCAGCAATGAATCAGACCGCAAACGCTTTCCCGTTAAAGGTAAGAAGCAGCTATTGCCGTATGATCCCGATAAAAAAATCGCGAATGTATTGCTCAAAAAAATGGGTGATCAGACGGTCGCTATCTTTAGTGTTGCACTAGATAAAATGGCCGATATTGCGATGCCAGATGCCGACACACCCTTCGTCAATGCCAAACAGACGATCATCAATACTGTCTCTTATATCAAACGCGAGTTCGGCACTCACCACATTATTTTGCTCAGTCATCTGGGTTACGAACCAGATTCAAAAGTGGCAGAAGAAGTGGAAGGTGTTTCGGTCATCGTGGGTGGACACAGCCATGTGTTGCAAGGCGATTTTACTAACGTTGGCTTAGGGGATATGGGTCCGTATGGTCGATTGATCAACGACACGCTGGTGGTGCAGGCGGGTTGTCACTCTTTTGCATTGGGCAAACTCATTGTGACGCTTGATGAGCAAGGTAAAGTCAGCGCCTACAGCGGCAGCAACTATCTTATGCTAGGCAGAAGCCTTGCGATGGATGCTTCTTGGGATCAAAGTCTGCCCGAAGAGGCATTCAAGACCGCGAAAGAATATTTAGCCCAGCAGCCTAATGTGCTTCATTGCCGAGGCGATGAAAGCATAAAACAGGTGCTGAATGCGCGTTATAAACCAGCCGTTGAAAAACTGAAGAGTGACGTTGTCACGCTATTGCCAGCAAGATTACGTCACCTTCGCGTGCCTGATGAAAAAGGCGGCAGTGAAATTGCACCGCTCGTTTGCGAAGGTTTGCTCTTTGCCGCTCGTCAACGTGGCCATCTGGTGGACTTTGCGATTCACAATGCGGGAGGTGTTCGCGTCAGTCTTGAGCAGGGGAAACTCACTGCCGCTGAAATTGCAGGCCGACTTTTGCCTTTTGCCATTGATCTAATGTTGTACAAACCAACAGGGCTGCAGGTCATGCAAGCGCTTGAAGGTGCCATTGACAATGCAATCAACAATGGCACTGAAGGGACGGGTGACGGCAGTTTTCCTTATACCGCAGGGCTGAAATACATCTATCAATGTGAAATGCCCAAAGGTGAGCGCATTACAACGCTTCAGTACCAACGTCTTGACGGCGAATGGTTGAATATTGAACGCGATAGCACCTATACCGCCGTTTCTTCCGCCTATACCTCTCAAGGCAAAGAGGGATATGACTCCCTTAAGCATCTCAAAGAGCCACCACGCTCCATTGACGTCACGCTTTCTGAAAGCTTCATTGAATTTGCGCGAACCAAGGAAACGTTGTCAGCAACTTCAATGGTGTTGGCAAATTATGTCCCTTGCCCTGAGTGTAAATCAGATGGAATTGACTGATTTCCCCTTCGATGAAACTATGTTTTAACTCATTGAAATAGCGACTATAAATGTCGCTATTTTTCATTATGTTAACTATTTCTCGTGCTGCATCACATTTGTGCCCAAAACTTGCAAGCTGTTGGAAACATGGCGATGTTTTGCCGTCTATGAATGAGGTATATCCGAAAAAGTCTCAAGAAGTCGGATTCAGCGTCGATAAAGTAAGTGATGCAGCGATAGGGGAATAAATCATGGTAGAAAAACGCGACTGGTTAGATTTCGGTTTAATCACCTTCTGGGTGGCGGCATGGTTATCACTGGTTTACTTCGTGCCAGGCGCAGGAGGCTGATAACAAATAGCTGACGGACAACTGTCCAATAGTCTGATAAAGGGCCCATCAGGCTAGCACTCTGTTATTAAATATAAAAAACTGACAACACGGTCGTTGTGTTGGTGTTCCTTATTTCTCGTATTCTTCTTTTTATCGTCTATTCAATCCCTCTTTTTGTGCTTTTCTGTCTCCTCTTCTCAATAAATACCTCACCACAATAGGTTGTAAAAATATTGGGAATTGCAATGCGCCTACCAATGGCAAATACAGTGGGCCTAGAAATGCCCCGGCCACTGAATAGGTCAGTAGCACATTTCTATTGCCTGATGTAATCGCGGCGACATATGCGGCTTCTCGCCCTTTTCGCCAATACAGCGCCAACCCAATGATGAAGAATAAAATGCATATTGCAAAAGCCATAAAGAACATGGTGATAGCAAAAGATCTGTCGTCGTTCCACAGCGTACGGTATTGACCTGTTAAACCAAACGGGAAGCTGAAGACAAGTAAGATAGTGAACTGTGCAAGCTTACCGTGGATGCGAGAGAGGTGTTTTTGAGGAACATATTGGTGAATGAGATAAGAAATCACCATTGGACCGATGATGAACACGGCCAGCCTTAAGCAATAACTTTGTAAATCGAGTGAGAATTCATCGCCACTAAACACAGCAAGGTTGATGTACAAGATGACTGGCATCATCAAAGTACTGGATAGGGTGAATGCCATTGCCGCCAATGGATCAAAGCCAACAGATCTTACGATGGCAGGCGTGGCAAACAGACTTCCGGTGGCACAGACGGCAGTCGCTGCCATCAGTAATTCAGTGCTAGCACCAAACAGCAATGCAATACTTGAAACGACGAGGGTAGTGACGCCGCCATGGACGAGGGCATAAATCCATGCCGAGCGATTAAAGAGAGCTTGAACCAACGCGCGTTGATTAATGCCAATGAGGGTAAAAAGCATTAATGCAAACAATATATACGGCAGGTAAGGGATGCTGGCAGCTGACAAGTTAGGAAAGGTAAAACCTAATAGTGCGGCGGCAATAAGAAGTACTGATGAATGTTGACTAAGAAATGCTAACAAAGAAGTCTCGGAGTTTATTGTTAAAGAAGGATGTTAACAGAGTGAAAATGAGATGATAAATTAAATTTAATAATGCGTGTTTTTTTGGTTATCAATTGTAGGGTTATTAAAAATCCCGATTTTTGAGCAATAAAAACACACATAAATCAAACGTAACATTAGAAAAACTAATCCAATTGAAGAATTAAAGTCATTTCATAAACGATGGGAATACGATTAGAATTTGTGCTGTAAAGACAATCACATAGTGAGGCAAATATGACACAGGTAGTAAACCTTGGCCCAGCCATGACTTCTGTTGAAAAAGTGCAAAAAAACTATGCGGTTTCTTTCAAAGGATTGATTGCCCATGTAATGGACGTACTGCGCAAGAAAGATGTGAGCAACACATTTCATTCAACTCATGATTTGCCAGAACACATCAAGCGCGATATCGGGCTGATCCGCTAAATTTTTTCATGACAACTTGAAAAGAATACGACAAGGCGCTGGTGACGAACCGGCGTTTTTTGTTTTTCCCTTATCTCTTTTTCCTTCCAATCTACAGTCGTATTATCTCCCCCTGCTTAGATCCAGAACCTAAACAAAATCTCGCAGAACAAGGAGCTTGAGGTGGTTTGGGTATATGCCATTCTTTGAAACAGCGTCATCGCCATTAAATTTCTTATATACCCCACAAGTTATTGTTTATCACTATCCTCTCCTTTTTTCGTTATGTTTACCGTGTGTTGTTCGGGTACGACTATAGACAAGGCTGATGCAGTTCGTCAGTATGTTTATTCAGTATTTTGGAGAACCGAAGAGGGTGACATTGCGTGGGATTGTTTAACTGGTTATTTGGCGATAAAGATAAGCCTAGCAAACAGGCTGAACCAACCGAATATAAGGGTTTTCTCATTTACCCAGAACCCAAATCTGAAGGTGGTCAATTTCGGATTAGTGGGCGCATTTGCAAAGAGATTGATGGTGAAGTCCAAACGCATTCCTTCATACGTTCTGATCTGTTGCCAAGTGAGGCTGGTGCAGCAGAACTTATGCTCAAAAAGTCTCATTTATTTATCGATCAAATGGGCGAAAGAATGTTTAGCTAAATGACCAAGATCAACGCAAATATCTGTGTTTCCGGTCAAATGTACGCCAAGGCTTCGAATGGATATTGAATGGGTAGCGGGTTTGATTTGATTATTGCTTAAATCAGCATTTAATCAGTAGTTTAACAATAGTGTAATTTGGGAGGTATGACCTCCGTCCACAAACAAATGGCGTTATTTTATCACCAAAATTCTTTAAGATTTGATCGTTTTTAGATGGTTTATTGATTATTTTGGTGTTTTTACTACAAAAATGCTTGATTAAGCCTTTTCAGTTCGTTACAAACAGATAACTTACACTGCCAATAGTCAGGGACTAACTATGCAAATTGGTGTTCCAAAAGAAATACTTGCGCATGAAACGCGAGTGGCTGCCACACCTAAAACGGTAGAGCAGCTCATTAAAATGGGCTTCGAGGTTGTTGTTGAAAGCAATGCTGGACTACTCGCTAGCTTTGATAACACTGCTTTCGAGCAGGCTGGAGCAAAAGTAGCTGATGCCGATTCCGTATGGCAGTCAGATATTATCTTTAAAGTTAACGCACCTGTGAAAAATGCAGAGACTGGCGTTGACGAAATTGCGCGTATCAAAGAGGGGGCAACCCTTGTGAGCTTCATCTGGCCAGCCCAGAACGAAGAATTGATGCAGCAACTCACCTCTCAGAAAATCAACGTACTGGCCATGGATGCAGTGCCGCGTATTTCGCGTGCGCAAGCTCTGGATGCGTTGAGTTCTATGGCTAATATTGCGGGCTATCGTTCCGTGGTTGAAGCTGCTCACGAGTTCGGTCGTTTCTTTACCGGTCAAATTACTGCTGCAGGTAAAGTTCCCCCTGCGAAAGTCTTTGTCGCGGGTGCTGGTGTCGCTGGTCTTGCTGCTATCGGCGCAGCGGGTAGCCTTGGCGCTATTGTTCGTGCGTTTGACGTTCGCCCTGAAGTAAAAGAGCAAGTCGAAAGTATGGGTGCGCAGTTCCTCGAAGTTGCGTTCGAAGAACAAGCGGGCAGTGGTGACGGTTACGCGAAAGAAATGTCAGATGACTTCAATCGTAAAGCCGCTGAACTTTATGCTGAGCAAGCGAAAGACGTTGATATCATTATCACGACAGCGCTTATCCCAGGCCGTCCAGCGCCGAAGCTAATCACCAAAGAAATGGTTGATTCGATGAGTGCGGGTAGCGTTATCGTCGATCTGGCTGCGGCAAACGGCGGTAACTGTGAATACACTGAAGCGGATAAAGTTGTTCTTACTGAAAATGGCGTGAAAGTTATCGGTTATACCGATATGGTAAGCCGTCTGCCAACTCAGTCTTCACAGCTATACGGTACTAACCTTGTTAACTTGATGAAGCTTCTTTGCAAAGAGAAAGATGGCAACATCAACATTGATTTCGACGATGTTGTTCTTCGCGGTGTTACCGTGGTGAAAGAAGGCGAAATCACATGGCCTGCGCCACCCATTCAAGTGTCAGCACAACCACAAGCGAAAGTTGACGTTCAGCCAGTTGCTAAGAAGAAAGTCAATGAGCCTGTTTCGCCTAAGAAGAAATTGGCGGGTCTGGCTGTTGCTTTGGCGGCATTTGGTTGGGTTGCGTCAGTCGCTCCACCCGCCTTCTTATCCCACTTCACGGTATTTGTTTTGGCATGTGTTGTTGGCTACTACGTGGTCTGGAACGTCACCCATGCGCTGCATACGCCGCTAATGTCAGTCACGAATGCAATTTCAGGCATTATCGTTGTCGGTGCTTTGTTGCAAATTGGACAAGGTAATGGTGTGGTTTCCTTCCTCGCATTCATTGCGGTTCTTATTGCAAGCATTAACATTTTTGGCGGTTTCACCGTTACCAAGCGCATGCTTGAAATGTTCCGTAAAGATTAGTAGGAGTAGCAAGGAATGTCTGCAGGACTAGCACAAGCGGCATATATTGTTGCTGCACTATTTTTTATCCTGAGTTTGGCTGGGTTATCAAAGCAAGAGTCAGCGAGAGCCGGTAACTATTACGGTATGGCGGGTATGGCGATTGCATTGATTGCAACCATCTTCGGCCCGTACTCTCAAGGTATCACTTGGATCATTCTTGCAATGATCATCGGTGGCGCGATCGGTATTTATTACGCCAAGAAAGTTGAAATGACAGAAATGCCAGAACTGGTTGCCGTACTTCACAGCTTTGTGGGTATGGCTGCGGTATTGGTCGGTTTTAACAGCTTTCTCGCGCCACCAGAATACAGCGGCGAATTTGCGCACACTGAGCACGTTATCCACATGGTGGAAGTGTTCTTGGGTGTGTTCATTGGTGCGGTAACCTTTACTGGTTCTATCGTTGCCTTTGGAAAGCTTCGCGGCATCATTTCTTCATCAGCGCTGAATCTGCCACATAAGCACAAGCTTAACTTGGCAGCGATCGTGGCATCTGCATTGTTGATGGCTTACTTCGTGAAAGCTGATGGCAGTGTGTTTGCGCTGATCATAATGACGTTGATTGCATTCGCGTTCGGTTACCACTTGGTCGCATCGATTGGTGGTGCGGACATGCCGGTTGTGGTTTCAATGCTGAACTCGTATTCAGGTTGGGCAGCAGCGGCAGCGGGCTTCATGCTGGCAAACGACCTGTTGATTGTGACCGGTGCGCTGGTAGGCTCGTCTGGTGCGATTCTTTCTTACATCATGTGTAAAGCAATGAACCGATCTTTTATCAGCGTTATCGCCGGTGGTTTCGGTCAGGAAGTTTCTGTAGCAAGTGATGTTGAGTATGGTGAGCATCGTGAAACGTCAGCAGAAGAAGTAGCAGAAATGCTGAAAGATTCTCGCTCGGTTATCATCACGCCAGGATACGGCATGGCGGTAGCTCAGGCGCAGTATCCTGTTCAGGACATTACTGAAAAACTTCGTGCGAAAGGTATCAATGTTCGCTTTGGTATTCACCCTGTAGCGGGTCGTTTGCCAGGCCACATGAACGTTTTGCTTGCTGAAGCTAAAGTGCCATATGATATCGTGCTTGAAATGGATGAAATCAATGATGATTTCCCACAGACGGACACGGTTCTAGTTATCGGCGCGAATGACACTGTTAACCCAGCAGCAATGGAAGATCCTAACAGTCCAATTGCGGGTATGCCTGTTCTTGAAGTGTGGAATGCGAAGAATGTTATCGTGTTTAAGCGCTCAATGAATACGGGTTATGCGGGTGTTCAAAACCCACTGTTCTTCAAAGAGAACACTGCAATGCTGTTTGGTGATGCGAAAGAAAGCGTAGAAGCGATTGCGAAAGCACTTTAATCTCGCGCTCTAGCCGTAGTAGCGTTATAGGAAGGCCAGCGAAAGCTGGCCTTTTTTGTATGAGGAGTAGCCAACAGGTTTATTTGCAGCGTTCACTCTGACAAAGTACTGACAATTGGTAATATTTTGATGCTACTCTCTTCGAATGCGTACGTTCCTACTTATCATGTTGTCTTTTGTCAGCCCTTATATACTGGCCAACGGATCTTTCCCTGAGCAACTCGGTGCTTTCAGGTCATCACTCTTATTAGAGCGACCTGCGGCAGCGTATACATTGAATGCTGTTCATAGCGAATATCCCAAGCCGCTATTGGTAGCGGGCAGCTTATTGCCTCAGTCCGTAAACTACCCCCTGAAAGATTTGAAACGACTTTATCAAGCCTCTGAGAAATGCAAAGGCGCGTGGCCTGTTAGCCCATTGGTTACGGATCCTTTGGTTTTCACGCGTGCGCTGTGTTTTAACACTCGCTTGCCACCTGTTTGGTTTTCACGATCGAATCTTATTCACCCTGGTGGGGGAAGTTATGCGGCGAAGTACGTCGAGAAATTCCCCGAACGCAGAGATGAGCTTCTTCGCTTCTTTCACATAAAAGAGCGCCTACTTGCGCCGCCTGATACTTTGTTAGGGCGTCTGCAACGGATGCCTGAAAACGGCGTGAGTGCGCTAAATGATGGGGCCGAATCAATCCTGTCTGGTGAAGAGCTATGGCTACGCGAAGGCAGCCAATACAAAATTTATGGTATCGATGTATGGCTTCCGTTGCTTGAAAAACGCGATTTGTTAGCATCCCCAACGGATAACGACGCGTATTGTTTGTCTCGTATAGGCAATGTCTGTTGGAACCAAGAACAAGCCCCCTCATATTGGTCGAATCTTGTTGTCATATTGGCAGTGATAAACCTTTTGTGGATAGCCGGTTGGGTATTCAACCGTTGGACAGTCAAAAGACGCTTGATGCAAGAACGCATGCTAGTACTGCAAATTTTGACGCATGAACTTCGCACTCCGATTGCGAGTCTGTCTATGACGGTTGAAGGCTTCAGGCGTAAGTTCGATAGCCTCCCCGAAGCGCTTTATGATGAATTTCGGCGTTTGTGTGAAGACTCAATGCGTCTCAAGCAATTGGCAGAAGCGAGCAAAGATTATTTGCAATCGAATCAGCAACAGCTTGTCCGAGAGGATATCCCTTCGCTTTCTGAGTGGCTGGGTTACATTTGTGAAGAACGTGATGTTGAATTGGCTGTCAAAGAAGATGGGTGTGTTGCAGTTAACATTTATTGGTTGACGACATCGCTAGACAACCTTATAAGCAACGCAAAGAAATATGGTATCGCACCCGTTAAGGTGAATGCCGAAATCAGTCATGGTTTACTGAAGATTCAAGTACAGGATCAGGGACAGTTAACCGCGAAGGATTGGAAAACAATACGTAAACCTTTTGTCAGTGAGAAAGGCCTAGGGCTTGGACTGACAATTGTTGAATCGATGATTGAAAGGATGGGGGGCCAATTAATACTTATCGGCCCTCCAACGACGTTTATTTTGGAGATACCTTGTGACCCAAACGACTCTGTTGCTCGTTGAGGATGACGCAAACCTAGCAGATGGCCTATTGGCCAGTCTTGAGCAAAACGGATATACATGTTTGTACGCAGATTGTGCAAGCAAAGTAGAAGCATTGTGGGCGGATGCTGATTTGGTCGTCTTGGACCGTCAATTGCCGGAAGGCGATTCAATGGATTGGTTGCCGGATTGGCGAAAAATTAAAGAAGTCCCTGTGATCATGTTAACCGCAATGGTGTCAGTGCGGGACAGAGTGGGAGGACTTGACTCCGGCGCGACTGATTATATGACAAAGCCATTTGCAGAGGCTGAGTTATTGGCACGTATTCGCGTGCATTTACGTAAACCTGCATCAGAAGACGATGTTGATTCCGACGATATCGTCGTGGGTAAACTGCGTATCAACCTGTCAACACGTGGTGTGATTTGTTCAAATAACGAAGTGATTTTGACACGAACGGAATTCGACCTTTTGGCGTTTCTAGCGAGAAATGCGGGACGTGTATTTACGCGTGACGAACTGTTGGATCAAGTGTGGGGCTACAACCACTACCCGACGACGCGTACGGTAGACACTCATGTCCTTCAGCTTCGCCAAAAGCTACCTGAAATTGATATCGAAACACTTCGCGGTGTGGGATATAGGATGAAAGTGCAATAATGGTTCGCGCGGTATTTCTTTTCGTCATGATGGCGCTGCCCCTGAAAGGTGTCTGTGCATGGTTTAGTGGATCGGATGCGCTGACATCGGCTCATCAACGCTTGTTGGAAGGAAATACCGCAGAAAGTTTTGATGCGATGGTGGAAGCATGGCAACAAGAAAAGACCAGTACTGAGCATCGTCATCTGACTGAATTACTGTCTTTGGCGATCAGTGAAGACTGTGGAAGAAGTTTGAGCACCTTATCTTTGCCTAGCTGGCTGGAAAGTATGGTGATTCGTCGTGAAACAGTTCAAACCCCTAACCGTGTTTACTATCAGTTCTCCATTTATGGCAACTCCAACCAAGGGATAGCCAGCCTTTCATTTGCGGAATGGCCCAATCAATCGTTGATTCTTTCAGAACTGACAGAGGAAAACGAAAACCAATTCAAGTTGGAGTTTGAAGCGGTAGCCGGCGCTGTTCCTGCGGGTCTTTACAAGCTCGACCTCACTTCTAAAGAAGGAGAGGCTTGGTCATCATGGGTGCTTATTGCTCAACCTGAGCCGATTCAAAAGATCAGTTGGAAAGACAGCAGAAGCTGGCGTATTGCGCCAAGGATAGATCTCAAGAGCACTTGCCCGCGTCCATTTCTCTCGATGAATCTTTATCAGCAAACTGGCGTGGAAGATGCCCCCATTTGGTCAGAAGATAAAGACAAAAACTTGCCTACATCGTTGCCGGTGATAGATGTACCTAATGGACAGTATTGGTTTTCAGTGGCGTTGATAGAACGGCGTTGGCAGGGAGCTATTTTATTTGAAGATGTTCAACGCATTGCTCGATCAATTGATTTACCCGATATTGATTTAAAAGAACTGTCATTAAACAAAGACGTTAAGTAAGTCGTCGTTGAGGCTATTTGCGAATATCCCTACTATTTTCTGCACCTATTTCGCTCATACACATGAGTGATGTCACACCTTTAAAATGTGTCTCCAAGTTGATACTTATCGTCGACTAAGATCATGATTGTAAACAAACAGAGAGACAGCGTGTCATTGATATGTGCTTAAGTCTCCTGACCTTTGATGATCAGAAATGGAATTCATGTTATGAAGAAAAGCTTACTCGCAGTCAGTTTGGCCATGGTTTCTTTACCTTCACTTGCAGCAAATTACAGTATTGATCCTCGTATTGATGCAATGGGTGGCGCAGGCACAGCAGCAGCAAGCTACCTCACTGCTGGTTTTCATAACCCAGCATTGGTAGCGTTAGAGCCAGATTCCGCATTTGGAGTACTGTTTCCGGTCATCGGTATTCAGTATCGCGATCCTGATGATCTTGTCGATGCCTTGGAAGACTTCAGTGGTGTATTTGATAGTTTTTCAAATAATCCTCAAAACCCTGACAATGTCACGGCAACGGCCAATGCCCTTGAAAATCTCCAAAACAAAGTGGCTTATGTTAGTGGCGGATTTGGTGGTGCGATAGCCGTGCCCACATCGACCATATCGGGTAACTTTTATGTTAAAGGCTACACCGAAGCCATAATCATGCCCGAAGTGGAAGATGCTGATATTTCAGCCATTGAAAATGTCGGATTAGGCTCAGCGCCAACATTAACGTCAAAAGCTCGTGTGTTGGCATTTGCAGTGGTTGATGTTGGGCTAGCGTTGGGGGGGAATGTCGAACTTGCTGGCCAACGTATTGCGCTAGGTATCACCCCGAAATCGCAGAAGTATTATACGTATCACTACGAAGTCTCGATTGATGATTTTGATGCTGATGATTGGGATTCAGATGCCAATCAAACAGAAGAAAGCGTGTTCAATGTGGATTTGGGCGCAGCGTGGCAAACAGGGCCATTTCGTGTTGGCTTTGCAGCAAAAAATCTGATTGCACAAGACATTAAGACGGTACTCTATACGCGTGAATATACGTATGAGATCGCGCCACTTTACACAGTGGGTGGGGCATTTGTTACTGATTTATTCACGTTAGCACTAGATATTGATTTGAATGAGCAAAAACGCTTCTCAGCACCAAGTGGACCAGAGATAAAAGATAATACGCAGTTGGTTCGCTTAGGGACGGAATTTAACGCGTGGGGATGGGCTCAGGTACGAGCTGGGTATATTCAAGACATGGAAGATACCCTGGACGGCACC
The DNA here is from genome assembly GCF_041439165.1 of Enterovibrio sp. FF113. NCBI lineage: Bacteria > Pseudomonadati > Pseudomonadota > Gammaproteobacteria > Vibrionales > Vibrionaceae > Enterovibrio > Enterovibrio sp. FF113. The sequence continues at coordinate 42,977 of NZ_JBGONO010000001.1, forward strand.
GTGACGTTAGGTCTCGGCTTGTCGCCTTTCAATACAGTACACTTTGATATAGCTGCTCAGATTATTGATGAGAACAGTTATGGTGCCTCTGCACAGTTGGCATTCACCTTCTAAGGTGACATTATCCCCGCTGGGCAGTAGAATACGCGACTTCTTATCGTAAGAATTTGAGGTCGCGTATGAACTTTTCGCCTACATTAACGCACGCAGAGCAACAAGTTGCTGCTGATCGTATTCATGCACTGATGGCGCAAGGCATGAGCAGCGGAGAAGCCATTATGATTGTGGCAAACGAGATCCGAGAACGCGAAGCATCAAAAAAAGATGATTAATGTGAAAGCGGCCAATAATTGGCCGTTTTTCTTTTTGTTTTCTAGCGGTAATCTATACATATATTGAATCACGTTGAATTTGTAAGGCTATTTACAGTTCACGTGCAACATATTAGGTATCGCCTTGAATGATCGTTTACTGCTAGCTAGAACATTTGCCAGAGCCCGACATGAAGGGCAGCGTTATGGTGAATTCCCCTATTCTGTGCACCTCGATGATGTTGAAAGGCTTGCACAGCCTTTCGGTATCAACGCCATGATCATTGCCCAGTTGCACGATATACTCGAAGACACTACAACAAGTGTTGATGAGCTCGTCGTCGAGTTTGGCGGCATGATTGGATTGTCTGTCAGCTATGTCACCGATCCCATGGGTGGCGATCGAAAAAGTAAAAAGCATCAACTTCATCAAAGACTCATCCAGCTTGATGAATCCAGTGAAGCCGCACGTCTTGCACTTATCGTAAAATCGTGTGACAGGCTTGCCAATGTTAAAGCTTGCCGCCTCTTTCATCATGAAAAATACAAAATGTATCGATCAGAGCATGCTGAGTTTCGTAAAGCGACATACCGACATGGACTGTGTGAGATGATCTGGTGGGAGTTAGATATGTTGATTGAGGTTGGAGACAAAATAGGACGGTACTAAAAACACGTTATACCGAATGCTGTTTTGGTTTTTATTTTCCGAAACAAAAACGCGCCCAAGATAGGCGCGTTTTTTATCTATGAAGTCGAATTAGAAATTATTCGTCGTCGTAAATCGTAGGGATAGGCTGACGCTTGTGTTGAGTCACTGTATAGATATGAACAAGTCTTTCTTTAACGCGATCTGACACGTCTTTGCCTTCCAAGAAATCATCAATCTCGTCATAGGTGAGCTCAAGCGCATCTTCATCGGCTTTCTGAGGCGCCAGTTCTTCCAAATCTGCCGTTGGTGTTTTAACCACGAGCAGATCTGGTGCACCCAGTTGGGCTGCAAGTTGGCGAACTTGACGCTTATTCAAACCAAAAAGCGGGGCAAGATCGCAGGCTCCATCACCAAACTTGGTATAGAAGCCTGTAATGTTTTCTGCCGAATGATCCGTTCCCAATACAAGCCCGCCGACCATACCTGCGATTTCGTACTGTGCGACCATGCGAGCGCGTGCCTTAACATTGCCTTTCACGAAGTCGATTTTTGCGTTGTTAGTTGGCGTCAGTCCTGTATTTTCGAGTGCTGCCAGTGTGGCTGAATGCATCCCATCAACACCGTCTTTGATATTAACGCTAACAGAATGGGTAGGGCGAATGAAACTCAGCGCAAGTTGTGCTTCATCTTCGTCTTGTTGAACCCCATAAGGTAAACGCACGGCAATAAACTGATAGTCATTGGTGCCTGTTTCTTGATTCAGCTGCTCAACAGCAAGTTGAGCCAAACGTCCGCAGGTTGAAGAATCAACGCCGCCGCTGATGCCTAGCACCAAGGATTGGGTTCTTGAATCGACCAAGCGTTTCTTAATGAAGTTAACACGACGTTGTATTTCGAATTCTGCATCGATAGTTGGCAGTACTCGCATCTCTGCGCGGATAGCTTGTTCCATTTCGCGGGATTCCTCATTTTCTCTTTTACTCTATTCTGCAATATCTCGATGCCAAAATCATGAACATTCATTGAGATAAAGCCCTATTGGTTGAAATAAGTACGTTTTATGCCATGAGATTGATCTACCCGAATGACCACGCTTGAGCAGTATGATGCCGATGTTGCTTTATTGCCCACTTAGTGATGCTTTTGTGAGAAATAGATTGAACCTTACAGCCTGATTCAGTATCTATATGTAACTCATTGTCAAAAAACGATTAATAATGGTCAATACGGACTTACATCAAAAAATTGCCATTTTTGGTAGTGCATTCAATCCTCCCAGTCTTGGTCATCTAAGTGTGGTGCAACGACTAGCGCATTACGACAAGGTGTTGCTTGTTCCAAGTTATTCACATGCTTGGGGAAAAAAGATGGCAGATTTCACCAAACGTTGCCAATGGGTGAAAGGGTTCATTGAAGATGCGGGTTGTTCAAATCTAGACATTTATTTAGATGAAAAAAGCCTGGGTGAAGAAGGTGCAGTGACAACGTGGGCGTTGCTGAACCATATTCAGAAGCAATATCCCAATTCTGATCTCACCTTCGTACTGGGGCCTGACAATTTTTTAAGCTTTGCAAAATTCTATCGCTCTCAAGATATCCTAAAGCGCTGGAGCGTGCTGGCATGCCCTGAAAGTGTGCCGGTGAGAAGTACGGAGATCAGGAAAAGACTCGAACAAGATATAGATATTTCAGACCTGACAACGCCAACGGTGGCAGCGAATATGACAAAGATTGATTTTGGCGCGATGGAATAAAGCGAAGAGGTCAAGACTGACAAACCGCAGGCCTTCATCTTTGCAATGAAACAAAAAATATAAAAACAATTCCAATTTGGAGATGCCTTTCTTTTTGTCTCCTGGACTAACTACCTTGTAGGATTATGTGTTGACTGTGACTCAGATAATAAAACAAATAAGTGTCGCTTTAGGGCTGTTAGTGACACCGTCACTCTTATATGCTGCTTACCTTGAACAACAAGCACCGAAAGCCGATACATTGAAGAATGGAGGGGCGTATAACGTTCACTTTTCTCAGTCATATGAAAGAAGTGTGATTGAATGGACAGTGGAAGATATCCCACTGCCATCAATTTGGGATGGTTGGAAGTATGATTTAGATGTTCCTCAATATCTAACGACTTCCAGTGGCACTACATTCTATGGTTTTGGTATATGGAAGCCTGAGGAATACCAAGGACTTTCATTTAAAGAGAGTTCAACCGAAGATTGGATTATGAACCATGGTTTGAACTTTAGTTTCAGTACGGAATCGAAAATCAGTGATGCTCGGTATCGATTTGATATGCGTTGGCATGAGGATAGCGATACCGAATTTTTACTTCAAATGCAGCTGCCGTTTAACTGATACCTGCTATTTGACGCAGTAGTTGTTCAACTTCAGTTTCAGAAAGTGACACAGCTAGCGCTATCTTTTTAATTGAGCGTCCCGATTTGTATAGACGCACCCACTCTCGCACTCGTAGTTGAACTGCAATGTCTTCTGTTGATAAACCGAGTGCGTGTTCCAAGGCTTTGCCCGTGATTTCTGACAAAGCTTTGCCGTTGCCTAAAGCATCTAGCGATGTCATCGATAGGCGGAACGAGTCCGTGGTAATATCATGGGGTGTTAAAGTGGCTAAATAGTCACGAGCACAACGGAGTAGTCGACCGTATGGTGCATCCCAATCTTCGTTGCTTTTTTCTTGACGAGCGTGCAGTTGCTCAATGATGCCAGTGATCAACGGCGATTTTTCAATAAAGCCAGCCTGATTAGACAGTAAAGCGGTTGAACGAACAGAGAAGTTTAGCGTTGATACTTGAGAGCCTTTCATGATGGTAACAGCATTGAGGCAGTCAATCGGTAGCCAGAAACCTTGGTTAGCGCAAACGGGCAATTCAGCCTTACCAAGGCGTATTAATACCGTACCTTTATGTACATGGAGGTAACTTGCATAGTGTTGTTTCTTGCGTGCACCGATAATCATGGTGTCTGCACGATAGTGATTAAATTCGATAGCTTGTTTCATAGTAATTTTCTCTCGTTCTGACGCGCACATACTCTTTTGTTTTGTTAACTAGATCAAGCTGTGAGTATCTTCTTGAGCGATAAATAATCAATTTGTTACGATCTGACTCGTAGAGAGGGAGGTATGACCTCCAACCTGTCATGAATGACGATCAAAACCATGTTCGAATTCTTATAAGCGCGTAAAATGTCGCAGTTTTTATCGGAGTAAGTAGAGTCTCGTGCCACAAACTAACGATCCGTTTTTAGAAATTCGCCCTTATCGCGATGATGAAGTTCCGGCAGCCATTGAGCGCCTGGTTAATGATGACGAATTCATTTCGGCTATCCTCAAATATCGTTTCTCCCGACTGTCTGGGACTATCGGGTGGTTACTAAAACCGCTCATGAAATTATACCTTCGCGCTAAATGGCGAAAAATCAACTCGGTTCGTGATGTTCAATTGAATGTATCGAGCTACATGCAATCTATGATCAAAAATTCATCGGAAGGATTCACGACGAGTGGCGTAGATAAACTTGACCCTAATCAAAGCTATCTGTATGTCTCAAACCACCGTGATATTGCGATGGATCCGGCAATGGTAAACTGGTGTCTTCACACCCAAGGCTTTGATACGTTAAGAATCGCCATTGGCGACAATTTGCTGAAAAAGCCTTGCGCCACCGAATTGATGAAGTTGAACAAGAGTTTTATTGTTAAGCGTTCGGCCAAAGGGCCACGTGAAATGATGAAGGCTCTGGGACAACTGTCTGCTTATATCAAACATTCGATCGATGAAAATCAATCAGTGTGGATTGCACAAAAAGAAGGTCGTGCCAAAGATGGAAACGACAAAACTGATCCTGCTATTTTGAAAATGTTTCACGTAGAAGGGCGTCGCGAAAAGATCCCTTTTGCTGATTACATCGCATCATTGCGTATTGTCCCTGTTACGATCTCTTATGAAAACGATCCCTGTGATGCTGCTAAAGCCAATGAGCTTTACCGAAAGCAAGAAGATGGTGGTTATGAGAAAGGTGAGTTCGAAGACATTGAAAGCATTGTTCAAGGGATCGTCGGACAAAAACGTCGTATCCACGTATCGTTTGGTGACGTTATTGGGAATGAGTTCGAAACACCGGTTGCCCTCGCTGCTGAAATCGACCGTCAGATTTATCAAAATTATCATCTGTTCCCGTCGAATTATATTGCAGCTGGCAAAGATCATTCGTCGATAACTGACAGTGATCGCGCACTTTTTGACAGTAAGATATCTTCTTTGCCTGAGGGTGTGGCGCAGATTGTGACATCCATGTATGCGATGCCAACAGACAAGAAAGTGGATGCTCAGTAAAAATACCAATAATATAAGATACTTACGAGAAAAATAATAAAAAAAAGGAGTGACGTTGTCACTCCTTTTTGTTTTATCTGCACGTACAATCTTGTTCGATCATAGCGCTCTGACTTTTAGCCTGTTAAAGACTAAAATGACGAGCGTTGATTGTTTGTCACGTCGATGTTCTCCGCAAGAAAATCAACAAAATGCCTCACCTTCGGCGCTAAGAACTCCCTTCTTGGATACACAACATAAACGGGTAATTTGAGCGTCGGCTTCCAACTAGGCATCAATACTTTCAACTGACCAGATTCGATTTCGTCATTCAGCAAATATGTTGCGATATAGGCGATGCCGACACCCGACTTTGCAGCCTCTAAAACCGCGGGTGCGTTATTGATCCGATACGTACCGCGAATGGTGACAGATTGTTCGCTTCCATCTTTTTGAAATAGCCACTGATCGTAAGTACGTTGAACACTCTGATACGTAATACAGTTGTGTTCTCTCAGTTCAGCAGGATTTTTCGGCTCGCCATGCGTGTTCAAATACGAGGAAGAGGCGACAATCTTGAACTGACAATCCCCTAATTTACGCGCCACCATACCTTCAGGTGGATGTTCATGAATAGCTAGCCAACAATCAAAACCGTCTTCGACCAAGTTTGGGCGGTGGTCAAATAAATGCACTTCCAATTCTAGCGCGGGATACTTTTCTTGAAATGTTGAAAGCAAACGAGTGATCTGTGCATTGCCAAATGATTGAGCAATACCAATCTTCAAGCGGCCTGATATCTCGTTTCGATAGCCCGCAACCATCGCTTCCGCATCTTGCATCGTTTCAACAATCTGTCGGCCAAACGCGGCGTACTGTTTACCCGCTTCTGTTAACGCGACCGAACGCGTATTTCGTTGAACAAGTTGAACGCCTAGACGCTCCTCAAGATAGCGGATCTGCTTGCTGACTTGTGATTTAGATATCCCCAAAAACTCAGCGGCACGCGTGAAATGTTGCTCATGCGCGACGGTAGCGAGGATAACCATTTGCTGAAGATTATCTAACATGCGGAAATTTCGTCTATGAGAAGAAGGGCATAGCGTATCACAACTCACGAGCACTGAACGAGTGACAGTGTCACATGGCGTAATTTACGTTGTTATTGTAGATAGCTCATCATGAATTAAGCGAGTAGTACAGATGAACCTATGGCGACTAATTCTTCCAATAGGGTAAACAGCCATAACAAACCAGCTCAATACAATCACGCATATGGTTTCCACAGAAGTGCGCATTTTCCACTGACAAAAGACGATGCTTGTTATCTGCTCACTTTAATCTTCGTGAGCGATTGAGGCAAAAGGGTCATTAACTTTGAACAGGGACTATTGATCCAACTTTGTAAAAAAGTTGACTTAAGATCGCCATTTGTAACTAGGTTTCACACAGTACAAGTTAAGAGTCATGGTTTTCAATGTTGATTAAATGGTTGTTTTGTAAATAATTAAATCTTATTGTTTTCGTGGGGAAACAACCATGACACTAGTTAGTGTGCACTTACATACAAATGTAAAAAAAGAACGGATCTTACTGATCCAAGCAACAAAATTTAGACGGGCAGATCAGAGTATCGGTGAGTTAATTGATGCGGTTAATAGTGATCATCGATATGAATTGTTTCTACTAATGTGGTGAAGTCCGATAGAATCGGCCTCAATCATGGAGGTACACCTGTAATGCTTGACGTATTTATTCGTTTCTTAGTTCTTGGTTGTATGAGTTTTGGCGGGCCTGTTGCCCACATTGGCTATTTCCAACGTGAATTCGTGGATAAGCGCAAATGGATTGAAGAAGAGAAATTCTCAATGGCACTGAGCTTGTGCCAGTTTTTACCTGGTCCTGCAAGCAGTCAGTTGGGTATGTTCATTGGTTATCACCGAGCAGGTTATCTGGGTGCGATTGCCGCATTCGTTGGCTTCACGTTTCCATCTTTCTTATTGTTGACGCTCGCAGCTATGTATAGTGCAAGCCTTGGCGATGCGACATGGTTGACCATACTCATTTCTGCGGCCAAATTGTTAGCCGTAGTCGTTGTCGCTGACGCCATATGGACAATGGCGCGTAAGTTTATTAGTGACGCCGTCACGTTTATTGTCTGTGCGGGATCTGCAAGCTGGATTTTATGGCAGTCAGGGTTACTTGCACAGTTATTGCCAATCGTTGTCGCTGGCTTACTCGGTTGGTTGTTTATCCGTAAACCAGTGTCTATCGAAGCCAAAGCGAACATAGATACGAGCCTCTTACAAACATTGGCTCTATTCGGTGTCTTTGCAGCACTTCTAATATTGCCGACCCTGAGCAGTGCGCCCTTAGTGAGTATGTTTAGCCATTTCTATCAAGCGGGTAGTTTTGTGTTTGGTGGCGGCCATGTCGTGTTGCCATTGCTGCAGCCCCTTATTGGTGATGCAGTAACGGGTGATGCACTTGTCGAAGGCTATGCAGCTGCGCAGCTCGTTCCAGGGCCCATGTTTACGATTGCTAGTTACGTTGGCGCATCGATGGATGGTATTCACCCTGTGATCGGCAGTGTCATTGCTACCGTTGCCATTTTCTTGCCGGGTGCATTGCTCCTGTTTGCCGCGATACCCGTATGGCAAAAAGTCATGAATCACAATAAGTTTGCAGGGTCGGTGGTATTGATCAATGCTGCGGTGGTCGGCTTGCTTGTTGCTGCTTTCTATCAGCCCGTTTGGGTGTCAGCGGTTCATGGTATTGCCGACATGGTGGCAGTGGTGGTCGGTTTTGCTGTATTGCGTAAGTTTAATATGTCTGTGTTCTGGCTGCTTGCGGGCATGCTGGTTTACGTGATTGCAAAGAGTATGATGTAAACATAGAAAGTTGACGTATTAGATTTATTCTATAGAAGCCTGCCTTGTGCAGGCTTTTTTGTATCTGAAATGTATTATCCGACCTGACGCCTCCTATCTTTCAACTTATACGCACTATAACTTATTAGTTCGGGGTCAATAACTCTGTTTTTGCCGCGCTTATCCTCATCTTCTTGCTGATTAAATGGGTCATTGCTTTATTTCGGCTATCTAAGGCACCGTATGGCCAAAGTAGAGGAAAACCAAGGGAGGACTATGAAGTACCGATGACTGCTCTCATGATAAAAAATGGTAGGAGAAAGGTTCGACATCCAGAGAGATGGCAGAGTGGTTAAAATTTTATTGATTCACCAATGCCAGCTAACACGCTGGCATTAGTGAATAACGGAATAACGGAATAACTGAATAACTGAGTCACGAGAGGGTAAATCAGAACTCCCAGCGCTCTGTTCTGCCAGCCTGAGACGAGTGCTCTGCAAGCTCCAAGGCGTATATGACCTTCACTGCGTCATAGGTATCAACTGGCGGAGGTGTGCCGTTTAGAATTGCGCTTGCTAGCTGTGCAAAGAGATCCGAATAGCAGCCGTATTCGAGTTCGATATCTTTTTCAGTGACGTTGTCACCGATTTCTAGCTTGCCTTGGTGCTGTTGGCGGCCAAATTCTGAATATGTCACTGTGACACCGTCACGTAACTGTTGTTCTTGTACGTCTAAACCAAAGCAAGAGAAGGTCGCTTTATCACCCTGAACGACAAATCGTGCGCCTTTACCCGATCGGAATGGACTGGAATTGAGAATGACTTCTTTGTCTGAATAGTGAAGGGTCATGTGAAAATAGTCAGTGGCTTTCGATTGATTGCGCATCGCTTTGCAATGAGCAGTGATAGCCAAAGGCTCACCAAATAGAAAAAGCGCCTGATCAACAAGGTGTGAACCTAAATCATACAAAATACCTGCGCCATCACCAGGCTGTTCGCGCCAACGTTGCTTCACTTCAGGGCGGAATCGGTCAAAATTCGATTCAAACACACGAACCTTACCTAACTCATCTGAATCAATGAGTGATTTAACGGTCTGGAAGTCGCCATCCCAACGTCGATTTTGGTAAGGACACAGAATTTTACCGCGCGTATTGGATATACGCAGTAAATCTAACCCTTGACCGCTATTGACTACAAAGGGTTTTTCTAACAGAACATGACAATCCGCTTCTAGCGCTTGTCTGGCAAAGTCATAGTGGGTGTCGTTAGGGGTTGTGATAACGACAAGGTCAAGGTCAGCATCGCGCAGCATTGCTTCGATATTTGAATAACAGCTAGCTTGCGGTAGCAATTGACCAACAAGTGCTTGTTGAGAAGACACGACCGCGACAGGCTCAAAATCGGGCAGGACAGAGAGAAACGGCAGATGAAAGGTTTGTGCAGAAAAGCCAAAGCCAACAATACCCGTACGAATCATTATAAGACCCTTGTTTTGGTTGATGCTCAGAGAGTAAGACTGTTTATACCAAGACACTTAAGTGACTTAATACAGAATGACTCTAAGCGTTATATCGCTTTTTCTACAGCGTAGTATCGTTAAACAGTGATGTCGTAGCAAAACTGCGCCATACCAAAAATTTAGCCATGTTTTGGTTTCTGTGGGTGAAGAATTGTTACTAAACAAAAAACGCTCCACAAGGGAGCGTTTAAATAGGTTTGGTGTGGGACGTTAACCGTTTAGGCCAAGATCACTGGATAGTTCTGTTCAGGGTGGGGGATAACTTGAACAGGCCAGCCATAAACCGCTTCAATGTTGGTCGAGGTTAAGACAGCTTCCGGGGCTCCGTCCGCCACTATTTTACCATTATTTAGCATGATGACGCGGTCGGCGTACTGTGATGCCAGATTAAGGTCGTGGATCACGGCGATCACGGCAGATCCCTCGTTGGCTAGTTGCTTTGCCAGACGTAATGTCTTGTGTTGGTGGCCGATATCCAATGCTGATGTGGGTTCATCCAACATCAGTACTGTGCTTCTTGCTGCTCTGGATACTTGTGTTAATACGCGTGCGAGGTGCACCCGTTGTTTTTCACCGCCAGAGAGACTTGGGTACAGGCGGTCTTCAAGATGGAGAACATCGGTTTGCGTCATATTGGCAGTCGCAATGTTGTTAATCTCTCGCTGCGGTACGCTCAACGCTAACCCACCGAGTTCAACGACTTCTCTAACGGTAAAGCCAAACGTTAAGCTGCTAGATTGCGGCAAGATACCGACAGACTGCGCCAGAGTTTTAGGTTTCCATTCAGGCGCGGGTTTGTCATAGAATTTAAGCTCGCCATTGCACGGCCATTCTCGACTGAGCAGTCTTAGTAAGCTGCTTTTACCCGTGCCATTGGGACCAAGAATAATGGTCAGTTCGCCGCTGTTAAACCGAACGCTAACATCATCGAGGAGGACTTTGTTGCCCATTGAGAGCGAAGCGTGTTTGATTTCAATACTCATTACGCCAGTCGTCCTCGTTGTTTTAGCAATAGCGCTAAGAAGAAGGGGGCCCCGATGGCTGCAGTGATAATCCCCACGGGGATTTCCAAAGGTGCCACAATGGTTCGTGCAATCATGTCTGAGACCAGCAAAATAAGGCCACCAAGCACCAGCGAAACAGGCAGCAAGGTTCGATGGTCAGGTCCCGTCAACATGCGCGCGATATGTGGCACAACGAGGCCGATAAAACCAATCATCCCTGACAGCGCGACGGTGATACCGACGCCAGCAGCAGTGAGTAGGATCAGCTGGCGCTTTAATGCCTGTACATTGATGCCCATGTGACGCGCTTCTGCTTCACCGAGTAATAGCGCATTGAGTTTTTTGGCGTTTCGTTGATAGAAAAATGCCAGTACAAACAACGAAACATAGGCCAGAATGATCGCATCCCACGATGCACCTGCTAACGATCCCATGGTCCATAGTGATAAATCACGCAGCGCCTGATCATCAGCAAAATAGTTAAGCAGCCCCATTCCCGCACCAGCAATTGCGCCCAGTGCTACGCCAGCCAGCAACATTATCGTGACGGAAGTGCCGTTGCTGTTTGTGCCCAAGTAGTAAATGGCGAAAGTGGCCGCCGCGCCGCCGAGAAATGCAAACAGAGGAACCGTACCCATTGTTAGAAAGGCGGTGTGTCCAATGACTCCACCAAACAACACGATGGCAATCGCTGCGCCTAATGAAGCACCAGCGGACACGCCAATAATACCTGGGTCAGCCAGTGGGTTTCTGAAAAGCCCCTGCATCACAGCACCACAGATAGCCAAAATGCCACCAATGGCAATGGCTAACAGGGTTCTAGGTAAGCGCACTTGCTGAATGATAACGCTGACATAATTTGGCAGGTCTGCTTTTATTGGGAGTAAGGCTTTTAGGCTATCCGTGATACTGATGTCCATTGGGCCCAGTGTGATGGAACTCACCATGGCGGTGTATAGCAAGATGGTAGCAAATAGCAGCATCCATCGAACAGGTACGCGACGCGTCATTAACTCGTTCATTCTGTATTCCGTTATTTCCGCTGCGTGTTAGTTATCGTTGTTAAAACGGGTATTAAGCGACGTTGCCAACTCAAGGCTTGCTAATCCAAACCCGCCCAAAATCGCGTGACCACGGATAGGAATCACCTTGTTGTTTTGAAACGCCGGGGTAGCGGCAAGCAGAGGTTGTTGCTTTAGCATCCCATCCATGCCACCAACTTGTTCCAATGTGCGATCCGACACCAATATGTAGTCTGGTTGCATCGTCACGATAGCTTCCGCTGAAAGGGGTTTGTAGCTGGTGCTTTCTTTTGCGGCTGGATTGTTGCCGCCAGCCAATTGGATAACGGTATTGACGGTGGTTTGATCGCCAGCCACTGTCACAGGCCTACCATCCGAGAGCATCATAAATAGAACCGAAGGTGCGTTAACGGGTTGTTGTGCATTCAACGCGCCGATTCTTTCTTCAACCTGCTTTTTAATAAGCTCACCTTGTTGCTGTGTATCGGTGATTTGCGCAATGGTATCGACACGGTCATGAAATGCGTCAATGGAATTGCCTGTTGGCAAGGCTTCAACGGTGACACCTGCTTGCTTAAGCAGTTGCAATGTTGAATCAGGTCCCATATCTGGTGAACCAAGTAAGTGAGTAGGGCTGAGTGCAAGAAGACCTTCCGCGGCGAGTTGTCTGTGATAGCCCAACACTGGAATGTCTCGTTGATCGAGATAGTGGCGACTGGTTAAATCGACAGCGACCACTTTATTGTCAGCACCGAGTGCGAAGAGCAACTCTGTCACGGTTGAACCTGCGCTAATAATGCGCGTCTCTTTGTCTGCTGCCATAGAAAGAGGGCTGATCAACATACAAAGAGTTAATGAGAGCGCTTTAATTGATGTATTCGTTTTCATTCTTCTTCCATCACAATGTTAGTGGCAGTGATTTTGTTGTTTTGCATAAAGGCCAGCACTTTGAGCATGCTTTGTACATCTGCCGTTTTATCTGCGGCTATGACCACGGTTTTATCTGGATTTGCCTTTATTGCGTCTAATAGGGCGCTCGTGAACGCTTCCCAGTTATCCATTGGTATGCCTTGAATTGCCCACGCGGGAGAGCCCGCTAATATATTGATGGCAATGACATTTTGATTAGGGGAATCCAACACGGCGCTGTCGTTGGTTTGTGGAATAGCGATTTCCATGCTTTTGAATTCCACGTTGGCGGTCAGCAATAGAAACACCATCACAATAAAAATGATGTCGAGCAGCGGCGTCAGGTCGGGCGTAAACGTGCTTATTTCGTTGTCAGGACGTGATTGAATCATGCGGCGTCATCCGAAACGGTATTTCGTGCAGAAACTTGGCTTGAGCAAGTCGGCGGGCAACGGGTCACTTTGGCGCAACACATCTCACTTTCATCAAAAGACACACCAGCAAGATGTAAATTGAAATGGTTAAGCACGTATTCTATTTTCGCCAATGTACGGTCTGCCCAAAGGCTAAATAACTGAGATGCAGCTATGGCGGGAAGGGCGATCAGGAGACCAGCCGCGGTGGTGGACATGGCCAAACCTAGACCATCTGCAAGCTCTGCGGGAGAGATGCCGCCTTGAGTAGCGGAAAGGCCTTTGAACATCTCAATCAAACCGATAACGGTACCTAAAAGGCCAATCAAAGGGCTAAGTACGCCAATCACGTTCAGTAATTTGAGGCCCGAGGTAAATTGTCGGCGCTTTTTTTGAAGCCAAATACTAACGGCTTCTTCGCGAAGCGATTTAGTAAATTGACGATGGCTAATCAACATACAAAGCCCTTGTGATAAGGTGCTTTTTTCTTGTTGATGGTTTTCGACGTAGCGATTGAGCTCGTCGTCGTTTGTCAGTGAAAGGGTGTAGATCTCTTTTTGAAGACTTCGACTGTGGGTTTTTGTGTTGAGAGCCACGAAAATTAGGCGCTCGACAATCAGCATCAGCATCAGCGCGGAGAGAATAGTCAACGGCCAAGTCATGATGCCCAGCTGAGCGTGAATGGATGAGAAAAAGTGTAAATCCAACATGGTTAATCCAAATTAAAACGAACAGGAATTCTGACTCGGTGTGCTAATGCAACACCGTTAACTGTGTGGCTTTGAAATCGCCACTTTTTCACCGCGCTCATGGCGGCACTATCAAGCAGGTCAAAGCCCGAGCTTTTCACCAATGCTTGTTTGATTTGTTTGCCACCTTCATCGAGCCATACTTCAATTAATACATTACCTTGCATGCCTTTTCGCATAGCCATACGTGGATAGGCAGGCTGAGATGGGCGAACTTTAAACTGCGGCCGTTCAACCATCACTGGCGCACTGTCTTTGGCTTGATTCATCTGTGCATTAGCGCGGGTGTCTATTTGCTTGTTGTCTGTAGCTTGTTTCTTAGGCTTCTCGATGGGCTTGATTTTTTCGATAGGCTTAGCGTTGTCTGCAGGCTTAGATATCTTTTTTTGAACGGGTTTAGGTTCTATCGTCTTGGGCTTTTTAGCGATTGGCTTATCCAAGTTAGGCTTATCGACAACTGGCTTTTCAATCTTTGGCTTTTCAATCTTCGGGTTTTCCACGACCGAACGTTTTTCAACAGGTTTGCTATTCCTGTCTTTAGGCTCGCTTTCCTTTTCTACTTTCTCATCAGTGCTTTTTTCCGCGATAGGCTCTGGCGGTGGCAGGTGAGCAGCAACAAGTTGGATAGCTACACGACTACCTGCATGGGCATCGCTAATTGCAAACTGGGGTGGTGGAGGTTGCTGAGCCGAAAGGGCCAAACTATGCAGCGCAACTGAAACGACACCACACACAACGTACCGTCGAACGTTCACACTTTCTCTCCTACTTCGTGAAAACGATTAATTCTGTGTGCATTATGCATGAAATGGCAATGAGATCAATTATCAGTTGCATTATCATTTGATATGAATATGATGTATTCGAATTGAAAGCAGGCCGTTGTGTGGCACTGTTGCCTTTAGAAGGTCGTTTCTGGCGATGAATTTTGATTTACACAATGTAGAACTGGTGGGTCAGCAAACCCCAGATCCGCTCCGTTTTGCATTCTCACGCAAAAAAAGTCCTCATGCTGGCGGCATGATGCACTCAGTGAAAGGGGAAGACATTCAAATTTCCCTTGAAGAGGCGCACGCCTTAGCGCCAGCCAATACCCTTGCACCGCGTTGCCTGTATATCCACATTCCATTTTGTCGCGTGCGTTGCACTTACTGCAATTTCTTTCAATACGCTTCCAGTTCCTCATTGATTGAAGGTTACGTTGCGGCGCTACGTGAAGAAATTCGATGGAAAGCATCACAAACATGGACACAAGCAGCACCGTTTCAGGCGGTATATATTGGTGGTGGAACACCAACCGATTTATCCGCTAAACAGATTCACACGATCGTTTCTGATATTCGCAGCCAATTCCCATTGACACCTGATTGTGAAATCACTCTTGAAGGGCGTGTTAACCGGTTTGGTCTCGACAAATTTGAAGCGGCGCTGGACGCTGGGGTGAATCGCTTCTCTTTTGGCGTTCAGAGTTTTAATTCTCATGTTCGCAGAAGCGCAAAACGTCTTGATGATCGTGAAGACGTGCTGAAAACCATTCAAACCTTGGTGTCCTATAACGCCGCTCCCATTGTTCTGGACCTGCTTTACGGCCTCCCGTATCAAACGCTCGACGTTTGGCAACAAGATTTGCAGGACTATATGGAGTCCGGTGCTCACGGTGTTGATTTGTATCAGTTGATTGAGATGCAAGGTCTACCCATGGCCAAAATGGTTGAGCAAGGCAAATTACCTCATCCCGCTGACACGCAAATGAAAGCGACCATGTTCGACATGGGCGTGAAATTTATGGCCCGTCATCATCAAAAACGTCTTAGCGTAAACCATTGGGCGTCGGATAACCGAGAACGAAGCATTTATAACTCATTGGCCAAAACCACGGCGGAAATTATGCCGCTTGGCGCTGGCGCTGGCGGCAACGTCAATGGCTGCCAAATGATGCAAACTCGCGATATGGACACTTACAAGTCGGCGATATCAGAAAGGCGTTACCCTGTCACTATGTTGACGATGGCACCTTCAAATCGCGCAGTCGCCGCAGAAGTGAAATCGGGATTTGATGCGGGTGTACTCGCACAAAGCAAACTTGATCGTGTTGCCGGCATCGGTACCTTTGAGGCGTTAATTCCTTTGTTTAATGCATGGGAGCGAAACGGCTTGGTCTACCTTGAAAGAGGTGATGAAGCAGCGTCGGATACGGGAATTGAGGTTGTGTCAGTCGCTGGTGGCGGGTATGTCAGCCTGACATTAGCTGGGCAGTTCTGGGCAGTCACCTTGGCTCAAAACCTGATTGAAGTATTACAAAGCAATACGCCTACGGGCAATTCAAACGTTATTAAGAACGAAGCGACACACGTCGCGGCATAGGAGCAGTATTTACCATGCAACAAGCGATTATCGTCACGTCAGAAGCCAAACAACGCGTCGCAGACTATCTTGCCGAAGATGTGCATACCCCTGTTTCAAATATGGTGGAAAGCCTGAAACTGACGGAAGGCGAAATCACCTTGGCGCTGCCACAAGAAATGATTGCGCGCGCAGAGGGTGAGTTGAGTCAGGGCATTTTAGAAGTCATGCCTAAATGGGGAAAAGTGACCACCATTGTTCACTCTGGCGGTTCGGTTTTTGAATTTAAGGCGCCGTTTCCTAAAGGTAAATTTGCTCACGGCTATTACAACTTGATGGGCAAAGAAGGTCAGTTACACGGTCACCTTCGATTGGATCTCGTGTCTGACATCGTCTTCGTCAGCAAACCATTCCGTGGGTCTGAAAGCCATTACATTGGTTTCTTTGATAGCACTGGCCACTGTGTATTTAAAATTTACTTGGGTCGCGACAAGAAGCGTCAGTTATTCCCTGAGCAAATTGAACTGTTTAACGCCATGAAACAGGAGTTGGCAAAATGATTGATAAAGCAGAACGTCTACAAAACCGTTTGGGACCAGAAATTCAAGCGTTCCGAGACGCCCGCAAAACGTTGCAACTGGGCACGGTAGACAAAGATGGCAAACCACACACTAGCTATGCCCCTTTTGCCTTTTCAGAAAAAGGCTATTACATCCTTGTTAGTGATTTGGCGACTCACGGTCAGAACCTGAAAAACAGCAAAGCGGTGTCGATCATGATGATTGAAGATGAAGGTGAAGCGCGCTCTATTTTCGCCCGTCGTCGTTTGTCTTTCGATACTAACGCAGAACTGATCGAGCGTGAATCTGATCACTGGAAGCAAGGCGTTGATGTCATGCAAACGCGTCTTGGTGAGATGATCGATAACCTCAGCCAATTGGGTGATTTCCGCCTTTACCGCTTGAACCCTGTTATTGGGCGTTATGTAAAAGGCTTCGGCCAAGCATTCGACGTGACAGGCGAAGATCTCCTCTCTGTCGTCCATCTCGATGAAGGACACGTTAAATCAATGAAAGAGAACGTGTAACGCCTTCCCGATATAGGCTCTGTGACCGTAAATACCCGAATAACCTTAACGCTCTGAGTTATTCGGGCATAGAGCCAAATTTCACATAAAAATAATAATTTTGCGCTGAGGCCAGTGTGAGCGGCTTCCTATTGCCTTTTTTTAGAGTAAATATCATGACAATCAAGAAAAACAAGCTGGCGCTTTTGGTGGGGATATTCTGCGCCGGAAGTGCATCAGCACAGGATGTGTATACCTTTGACGAAGTGGTTGTATCTGCAACCCGAAGTGAGCAAAAAATCGGTGATATCGCTGCTTCAGTCGATGTGGTAACCAGCGAAGATCTCGAAGAAAGCTTGTCACAAAATATGAAACAAGCGGTTGATGCTGAGCCGGGTGTGTCTATGGCCGGCAATGGTCGATTCGGTTTAACAGGCTTCAATATTCGTGGTCGCGACGAAAACTACGTCAAAACCATTGTGGATGGCGTTGAATTACCTGGCACCTATAACCCAGGCGCAGACGTCATGCGCAAATACAACAACACGTTAGAAACCGATACCCTCCAGCGCGTTGAAATCAACAAAGGCCCAGTTTCCAGCCTATATGGCAGTGATGCATTGGCTGGTGCCGTGATCATTCGTACCAAAAATCCAGACGACTTACTGGAAGGTGAGGGTGATGACTCTTATGCTTCCGTCAAAGGCGGCTATTTCAGTGCTGATGAAAGCTACAAAGCCACAGCGACATTGGCGAACCGTACTGGCGATCTGGAAACCTTGTTGATATTCACCCATCGAGATGGTCATGAAACCCAAACTTACGGCGGCCCAGATATTAATGGTCCTGATCGTGGGGCGGCAGATCCGGTGGATTTCAACTCAGATAACGTGTTAGCTAAAGCGTATTACCAACTTAATGACGCGCACCGTATTGGTGTGACGGTTGAGCATTTTAACCGAGAGCAAGACGTTGACCGACTTTCAGATGAAGGTGATGTGATCGCGTTTGGGCCCTATATTTACGCTTACTCGAATACCCGCGCCTCTGATGAAGATTCACGCCAGCGTTATAGCGTTGAGCACCAGTGGCAAGCGAATAACCAAGGCTTTGATTCATTGGAATGGCGAGTTGCGTATCTAAAATCAGAATCTCAGCACGATAATACTGATACCTTGACTAAAACCACACCATTTGGCACCACAGTTTCAAACCGAAATCGTCAACGTATCGGTGAAGACGAGGCATGGCAGGCAGATATTCAGTTTAATAAAGCCTTTGAACTTGAAAGCAGTTATCACGAAGTCGTTTACGGCGCGAATTATGTCGCCAATGAATTTAACCTGAACTACAACAACATCGATCTTGATACCGGTTTGGTCACGGATGCCACTCCAGAAGTGCCGAATGCTGAATCTCGTAAATGGGGTGTGTTTGTACAGGATCAGATGTTCTTAATGAATGAAGCCCTTGTTCTTAATGCCGGCCTTCGTTATGACAGTTTCAGCGCGAGTCCGAAAGGTAACAGCACCTATGCTGACGCGGATAACCACGCATTTACGGGACGTCTAGGCACGGTTTACCACTGGACGGAGTCGTTCAGTACTTTTGCGCAAATCAGTCAGGGATTCAAAGCGCCAACGCTACAAGATCTCTACTACTTTTACGACACAGGTGCGACCTTCATTCCTAACCAGGATCTTGAAGCAGAAGAAAGTATTTCATACGAAACTGGTCTGCGCCTGAAGCAGCCTTATGGACGCTTCGACGCCGCAGTGTTTTTCAATGACTACAAAAACTTCATTGAGAACCGATTAGTTGACGCAAACGGCCCAGACGGAAAAGAAGTGTGGACGACCGAAAACATTGGTCGTGCTGAAATCTACGGCGCCGAGTTCAAAGCGCAACTTGCGCTGGACTACTTAGTGGGCGCGCCAATGGGGATGTATTCAGACATGAGCATTGCTTATGCTAAAGGTGAAAACAAAACCAATGGCGAAGCAATAGACACGGTCGCACCTTTAACCGCGTACATTGCGTTGGGTTATTCGAACCCTGAAGACACTTATGGCGGTAAGGTTTCACTTAAAACGGTTGCGGGCAAATCTGGCTCAGATTGGAGCAATGCCAACAACGTAGATAACGTCAACGCTGCAGGTTACGGTGTCACGGATGTCACGGCGTTTTATCGTCCTATGTCTGATTTAACGGTGCGTGCCGGTATCTTTAACGTCTTTGATAAAGAGTATTGGGACTATGAAGATCTTGCAGGCTTCGATAAAGATGAGTCGGGAATTGATCGCCGTAGCCAACCAGGACGTAATTGGGGGTTAGAGGCTGAATACGTTTTCTAATAATGCGTAATCTTTAGTAACGTCCAGAAAAACACCCCGGCAATGCTGGGGTGTTTTCGGTTACACTCAAATAGAAACCACAAAAGAACAACAAAAATGAAAAGTTTGGAGACACAGTGAGTAATGGAGTTTTAACAACGCTGTCGACGCAATGGTTAATTGACCAAGCGAAACAGCATAAGAAGCAACTTATTGCAGCCAATTTGATCGCGGTATGCGCCACATTGATCAGTGTGCCTATTCCGCTGTTTATGCCATTGATGGTTGATGAGGTTCTGCTTAACAAGCCCGCTCAAGGCGTTGCATTTTTTAACAACTTATTGCCTGAGTCTTTGCAGCAGCCCGCTAGTTATATCGTCATGGTGTTGTTATTGGTCATTGTCATGCGTGTGGCAAGCCAAGCACTGAACATCTGGCAAAGCCGTCAGTTTACTTTGGTGTCAAAGTCGATCACTTGTTTCATTCGACAGCAGCTACTCGATAAGCTCGGTCGTGTCAGCATGAAGGAGTTCGAAGAACGTGGCAGCGGCGGGGTAAGCTCGCATCTGGTCACGGATATCGAAACCATCGATTCCTTCATCGGAAACAGCCTGAGCCGATTTGTAGTTGGCGTACTGACCGTATTCGGTACGGCCGTGATTTTGCTGTGGCTCGATTGGGCGCTGGGGCTTTTTATTCTTCTTGTGAATCCGTTGGTGATTTTCCTGTCACGCAAAATGGGTCAGCGCGTTAAGCATCTTAAAAAGGCCGAAAACCAATCTTTTGAACGTTTTCAGACACGTTTAGTTGAAACCTTGGATGGCATCTATCAGCTTCGCGCCGCTAACCGTGAGCGAGCGTATCTGGATGTACTGAAAGGCGATGCGGAGTCTATTCGTCACGACGCCGATAAGTATGCGTGGCAATCAGAAGCGGCAAGTCGTGTGTCATTCCTGATGTTCTTGATCGGTTTTGAGTTGTTCCGAGCAGCAGCCATGCTCATGGTGCTGTTTAGTGATCTGTCTATTGGTCAAATTTTCGCAGTATTCGGTTATCTCTGGTTTATGCTGGGTCCGATTCAAGAACTGTTAGGCATTCAGTACGCTTGGTTTAGTGCATCAGCCGCAATGAAACGACTCAATGGTCTGCTAGCGCTCGAAGAAGAACCTAAGAGCGCGTCTGAGAAAGACCCTCTAGCGGGTCTCGACACCTTTGGTGTGGAATGCCGTGATTTGACGTTCGGTTACAACAGTGAAAAAACCATTTTGAATGGATTGTCGTTGGCGATTCCTGCTGGTAAACGTGTTGCATTAGTTGGCGCGTCAGGCGGCGGTAAATCTACGTTAATACAGCTCTTGCTTGGGCTTTACCGCAAGACCGACGGTGACATCATGATCAATGGTCAGCGTGTCGAAGACGTGGGTTATGAAACCTTGCGCCAACATACGGCCGTTGTGCTGCAGCAGCCTGTGATATTCAATGATACGTTACGAGAGAACCTGACGTTAGGGCGTACAGATTTCTCCGATGAGCAGCTGTGGAAGTCACTAGAAATTGCGCAACTAAGCGATGTGGTTGAACGATTAGATGATGGGCTATCGTCCCAACTCGGACGACAAGGTCTGAAATTGTCTGGCGGTCAACGTCAGCGTTTGGCTATCGCCCGCATGATACTCACCAATCCAAAGCTCGTGATTCTGGATGAAGCCACATCAGCATTGGATACTGCAACAGAAGCAGCATTGCATGATGCTTTGAATAACTTCCTGCAAGGTCGCACGACCTTGATTGTGGCTCACCGCTTATCTGCTGTGAAACAGGCCGATCTGATTTACGTGTTGGAAGATGGCAAAGTCGCACAAAGCGGCAATCACCAAGAGCTGGTCAAAGAAGAGGGGGTTTATCAAACCCTCTACGGAAATTTACAGGTTGGATGAAGCCTCTTAAGCCTCGCACTCGCGGGGCTTTTTCTTATTCAGGCGATAATCTGCCAATTAATAGCGGGAATATTGCCATACTGGCTGGCAATCATTGGATGCATGTTCCACGCTTAAATGATGACGTGTGCATTGAGGTAAAGGATAGACACATAAGATGAAAGTCATTCTAAAGTCAGATATCACATGCCCATTTTGTGGGCACACGAAAACCGAAATGATGCCAATTGACGCGCCTAAGAAGCACTATGAGTGTGAGAGCTGCCATGAAGCATTGGTCGCTCAAGATGCTTGCTGCTGCGTGTTCTGTGCGTTTGGTTCGGTAACTTGCCCGTCATCTCAAGTGAAAGGCCCTAATACTCTTCGCCACTAACGCCAGTTAGTTTATTGTTCCTCTCCTATGCAAGTACCAATGTCTTCGCTCACTTTAAGGGGGAGAGTGCGTTGTCATTGCCACGTCAAAAAACGAATTTGCATTTGTCTCAAAAATGCATCAAAAATTGGAGCCAATATGAAATTACACTCACCGCGATAAAGGAGATAACACCCAAGGAGAAAGCGATGAGTGTACATATGTGGTATTGCGAAAATTGTGAAGCGGAAACAGGGCATGAAGTGCGAGAGCAAGCACACCATGATCCTGCTATTCGTGCCTTAACAGCCCCACCGATGGATGAGCGTTTTGCTGAGGCATCGGAGTGCACCTGCACTGTTTGCGGACAAGTTGCGTGGGTTGACGCTTCAGATGTCCTCAAATTAGGCGTCCATGATTTCGGAGATTAATATCACATGCCTACATCAAGAGAGCAGTGTACTGCTCTTTTTTATACCATTTAACGCACTATAACTTATTGTTGATAGTGTTAATCTATCATCCGAACCGAGATTAACTTTATACCTGTGTTGATGTGAATATCCCTAAAATTAGCCGTTTGTGTCAGTGTGACAATAATAAAAATAGGGCTCATAACGCGATATCTCGCTGGGAAAAGCGCCAAATCTCTGATACCTAGATACTTTTAATCACCATGTACAGCCAGTCACTCATCCCATTTGAGGTCTATATAATGATGCTGAGTTACCACACCCAACTCGATTCTGTATTAGGAATGCGTTTTTGAACCGGATTGGTGCCATCGTAGAACCAAACCTCAGCAAGTACATAGAATTGCGAATCAGAAGACACGTAGTTCAATGTGGTTTGCCCGTTTTCTAATGATGCAGCAACAATCTGACTGTTGTAATGGGCGGTAAATGTACCATCATCATTTTCTGTGAAGTCTCCATATACCGTGATGTAAGCGGGAGATACAGAATAACCACGAATATCGACCACAAAAAGTTGTTCAAGCACTGGGTTGTAGGAGAAGCCATCGGGGACGACAGTGGCACTCATTGACGTTGCAGAACTCGAGACGGTAGTGGGAATGTTTGCGAGCCCGCCCGAGTTGTCGACCTGCATGCCCAGTGTCTCGGGTTCGTTAGCGTCTTCTAGCGTACCCGCGGCAATAGGATTTTCAAAAGCACCGCTGTCATCTGTTGTAGTGACCGATACTGCATCACCGCCGTCACCACCTCCGCCACACGCTGTCAGCAGGGTAATTAATGATGTTATTGAAAGAAGTCTATTCATGGGGATTAATCCTCAGGCGCAAAGGTTTTATCAGTGGTGGCTTTCTCTAAGAGATACCAATTAACGTTGTTGTTACCTGCGGACTCCGCATACCCAGCAAACTCAGCGTAGGCGTCAACTAAGTCAACATGCTCTCGTGGCCAACTCCATTGGTCCGTAATGAGCAACGCCCAAGGGTGGTTAGATGATGTTTTAAAGTAACGGTCACTGCCTGGGTCACTCGAATCAGACCACCAACCGTACCAATATGTGTCAAACTTTTCTGTAGGCTCCTGATCGGCTAAATGAATCTCAAGGCCGCGCCCAGGGTTATACCAAAGCCCATCACGAACATACGCACCGGGGGTTGCGAACACAAAGGGGTCATATGGCATAGACATGAGTGAACTGGTATCAACGCTTTCGTCAAAGTACACATCAATTTCAAATTCAAAAGAGATGGCTTCATGACAGTGTTGTGCTGTTCGGTAATACATGCAGCCTGAAGGGAGTTTTTGCTTCAAATCATCAGACACAATGAAAATGGCTTCATTGGCATCGAGTTCAAGGCCATTATGTTCTTGTACTACCGCATTGTGCGTTAAGGTGGTTGCGGCATTAATGTCTGTGCGACTCAAACCGCCAAGCCGAAAGGCAAACCCATTGTGATAGCCCGCACCGTAAGCAGCAAGATAGCCTTGAATGAGCACTCGGGTTATTTTGTCATTTTCGTCAAGGGTTTCAGTTACGCGAAAACGAATAACCACATCGTTCATGTCATAATCGCCTTCTTTGGGCCAATTATCTTCATACGCTACTGTGGCGTAACCACTTGAACTTGGGTAATAACGTAGTGATGAACCGTCTTCCATAACCGTAATTGGGTGGTCTTCCACTTCACCTGTTGTTGCGCCACCATAGAAATTTAACCCGCTGGTTTCAGCGAAACGAAAACGCGACCAGGTTGAACCGATAACTGCATCTACAGGCACAGCAATGCTTAGAGCATTGGTGCCTGCGCTTAACAAATTATCTGAAATAATTTTTTCGTTAAGGTCTTCAAAGTCACCGTCTTGGTTCCAATCAATCCATGCTGATAAATAACCTGTTGTAGACGCTTGAACACTCACAATAGCGGTATTGCCAGCTTCTAGTGTCGTCACAAAACCAACACCGTCTTCGTCGGCAAAACCTGCTTTATTGTCATCAAGTGGTGAGATAAAGCCGTCACCTTCGCTGTCTGGTGCGATAGCACCTAGGTAATAGCCTGTATTGATTTCATGACGAGGACCATTCGAGGCAAGCAACGTTAGATAGCTATCAGGCGCGTCGCCGAAATCTATCGTGGAATCTTCGTCGACAATAGGGGCGTTGGCACAACGTGCGCCATCGTTTTGGGCGGAAGCAGGGCCGTCAGCAAAGTGCTCGACAGCAACATCTCCAGAGGCGATTTCATCTTCATCAGACAAATCGACCCGGAAAATTTTTCCATCCGTATTTCGTGACAGGTAAAGGTTGCCATTCACATCAAAATATATGGCGCCAAATCCGCCCGATGGCACACCAATATCAGTGGACATATTAGTGACGACCTCTGCGTTTCCGGTAGATAAATCGACTTGATAAAGGTCATAGCTGGGGTTATCAACCGCATAGAGCTTCCCATCAATGGGGTTGATTGCAACGTCTGATGCCCTTAACGTCCCCAAGTTAGACTCGATCGCTTCTGCTATCAGTGTGGAGGAGGAGTCTGTTAGCAGAGGTGAAAGGTCAATTTTGAAAAGGCCCAGTGCTCTTTGATGCAAGTAGTACACGTTGTCATGCACGTCACCACTGATAAAGCGCTGGCCTTCCGGGAGCCCTGACACTGAGAGTTGTTCACCCGCATAATTCTTACCGATACGGATGACATTCACGTTATCGTAGTCAAAACCATATATGTATCTGTCAGTATCGTTAAAGCCTACCGCATTAATATGTGTATTTAAGCCAGTCGTTGCAGCGAGTTCTGAGTACCCGCCAGTCGCGAGATTCACGCCGTACAATTTACTCGGGGAACTCTGGAACAAAAATGCCTGACTAGGGCAAGTATCAAAAGGCACATCAGCATGCGCTTCAAGCGAGAAGAACACAGCAAGAGACAATAGCAATAGATATTTGCGCATAAGTGCTACCCAACAATGCAGAGGTTCTCTCTTACTACAACAACCATGCCATATTTCAATATATTGATAGTTATGTGTTTTTCTGTTTCAGTTGAGTCTAGACGATATCAGGTTTCCTAAAATGACAGCCGTAATGAGGAACAGATGAGATTAGTTTCTCAAAATGAGAAATCTGCTTATCTCATGCTTGTTCGTTGTTTACTGGTCATCAGCAGGGGATTTCCAAATAATTTTGCCGAAAAGCGCTAGAGCGAATGGTCGCGACGTAATACCATTGCAGAAAATAAAATAACTACTGAAGGAAGAGAGTTACCATGCCATTAATTGCTTGCCCTGTTTGTGAAAAACAAGTCTCCAAGCGCGCACTTGCTTGTACAGGATGTGGAGAGCCAGATCCTGCCCGCTATCACTCACGCAATACGTGGTTAGGCCGTTTGTTCTGGCTGGCTGTTTGGGTGGGTATTGGTGTGTTTGTGTGGATTGAAGTTGTGCCGATGGTGATGGCACTGTTCAAACAGTAATTGAGACCATACGGTCATCATTGACATTGAACACCTGTGGACAGGGCACAATGCGCTGTCCACGCGATTATTTATCTTTCTGTCAATCATCAAAAGCTAACGCTGACAAAGCAGAATCACTCATATTATATTACGCCGAATAAGCATCACGCGGCTCAGAGTAGGCATCATATTCCCTATGTGCTGTCCAACCTATCATGCTGAGATGAGCAAGTAATATACCTGGCGAACTTTCTCCAATCGCAATATCAAAAAATAATCCCGCGGTTTCTTCATCACCACCAAAGCAGCGCTGTATCGCGGATATGATGAGCCCACTTTCTGTCCCTTCTGCCACTTGCTGCCGAATCCAATCATATTCCAACGAGCACTCATTGATGATCGTTTTTCGGCCGAGGGTGAATGTCGTCATGATGACTCCTAGCATCCAAATTTCATTTATGTTTCAGAAATATGTCACAACTATTAGATAGCAAAACGCAACCTATTCACATGATGACGATCGCAAATATACTCAACCAGACGCACTCTAGGTTGACTAATAGGAAATCAAAAGAGAGAAGAGTCACACATATTTTGGCGATGATGTGTACACTCTTACCTGGCGGCATCTAAAAATGCTGCACAAAACGCAAATTTTCCCATCGAAGCGATGTTGTTGATCTGAATAATGATAGGTTAGCGACGGGTGATAACTGCGTTGATATGACTATGAAATGGATTCTGACGAGCTGGATTCAGAAAAAAAAATACGAGACGTTCTTCGAGCGTGTAGGGAGTGATTTCTTTAATAATGAGAAGTATCACGACTACCTCGAGCAAAGAATTCTCGACTCATTGCGTGACAGCGGTGACATCAAGCCCAAGCGGGCATCGAAGATCGTGTTGTCGTGTATTCGACAAGCACTGCTCGATAAATATCTCACTGAAAACCGATATATTCGGTTTTTAGAAGACAACAAAAACGAGTTCTTCGTTCAAAATAACGGGGTTCACGATGTTGTTGCCGGCTACGAGCGTATCATCAGTAACTTCATACATAACAAGCAGCCCGAGTGCTCTGACTACATCCTCTCGCACCTCCCTAAGTACTACCGTAAGTTCTCCAAAGATATTGGTGTCGACCTTGATTACCCAAGAAACAAGCAAGGGGAAAAAGACATGCTGGATGACATCATCATGCTTCTCGATCAACACTGATCCTTTCTGCCTAACGGTCAAAGCCAGTGTCCATAGCAATAAAGCAAAGGGCGCAGACATCAGACATAGCACCTAATCCCTACGAACCTCACATAATCAATCTATTGAGTGACCCTGAGTCAAAGAGTGAAGTCCTATTGAAGCCGATTTACTTTCTCTGCCTTTGTGCCGTTGATATATCAATAGAGTAAGGAGGCTTCGTCACGGCACTTGCCGTAGTTTTCATTTCGACTAGAATTGGCTGTATGTATATACAGTGCTATTAATTATGCCAGCGATTCGATACCAACATAACGACAAATCTGTCGTACTACATGACGCAAAAATTCATGGCGGGTCATCGCTGATCCCCGCTTACCTCAAAGACGGTAGCCTTGTTTACTATCCATTTGGCGGCTTTGTTAGCCGTGATGCCCTTAAATATGAGCAAACCGTCCAATTAACCGATATTCACGGCTTCTCAGCGGCGACCGACGAAGGGAATGCATTCTCAGAGTCATGGCGTGATGTCAGCAGTCAAACCTTGCTAGGTGCGTTCATTAAAGGTAAATACTTTGTTGTTCTGAACAACGGTAAGCCCATCACTGCATCAAGACACAAACGATGAACATGGAAGTACACAGTTAGGCAAAGGCGAGAAGCTTACGCGATCAGTGTTCGTTGAATTCTTGCAGAGCGGCGAGGGCACGTTGCGCGACCTCCGCTTGAACAAAGATATGGTCGTGATAATAAGCGGCAATCACATTGGCACTGATACCTTTCTCTGCCAGCTTTGTCGACACCGCAGCCGTTAAACCAACCGCTTCCAAGCTGGAATGCACTGTCAATGTGATCTGTTTAAACGCGCAGTCAAAAGTGAGCCCCTTTGACTCAGCGACCGACTTATCAAGTAATAACGTTAACCCTTCGCTTTCCTGAAAGGTCGCTAGAGGAGTTAGGCCGATATAATCTTCGAGCTTGCCAGGTACAACACAAAAAACATATTCGCCATCCATCAGCGCAGGCTTCATGGAAGACAACAAAACGTCTAAAGCCATAATTCCAGCCATTCACATTCTCCTATGCGGTTTGATTTGCTCACTATAGCGTGCCACCCAAAAACAAAGAAGGATCGCGCGATCAAATAAACAAGAAGTGACACTTTTAGTTGCAACTGTGTTTATGTACAGTATTTCGCGTTAACCACAAACTTTGGAGAAATTTCATGAGAGAATCACTGCGTGAAAAAGTTATCAACGTCTGCAACAAAAAAATCCAAACCAAAGGAGAGAACGTGAGCGTCTCTTTCTACGCCTTCTTTGCCAACAAGAATGACAACCCAGAGTTACTCATGGAAGCCGCCACCTGGTGGATACAGAAACACAAACTCGACCACTTCGAAAAGGCGACGAAGATTATTGGGATGGTAAAAACGCTTTAGTGAAACGAGGATGAATTTGCCATTCATTGTTCATCTATCATGGACAAGCTCGTTCCTGCATATTCATGAATGGAAAGAGTAAAAGGCGAACCTGATGAGCCGTAATGTTTAGGATCGCTGCGGCATCGATTTGTCGAAGTCGTCGTTCTCGAACATCTTGAAGTACTTTGAATCGATTAATGTCTCGGTCACTTATAGGTATCAGCATCAGTTTATGTCCACAGAAGCGAATTGTTCATCAAGAACTAGAGGACATTTTTAAATTGCTCAAACCGGACATTACTACTTTGCTCTTACACTCTCAGTGCGCATTATGTATCTTATGTTAAATAAGATATGCGGTAGCGTGAAATGTGCCTCCCTCATGCCATCAAGTCCTCTCTTTTCTCATTGGATCTAGCCTATTGAACGCAACTGTCTATTTACCATAAAGTATATAATTACTAGCGTATTAAGAAGCCTCCCACGAAATGGATTTCCTGGTGCTTCTTCTTACTCTGGGAATTATTAGCGCGATGCGCGGAGTGCTCGACTTCGTCAAGGCGCTAGACATGTGATGTGCTTCTTGCAAAACCTTGATTTGGAAATTGGTAACTGGGTGGCTGTTTGGTATATTGTTCGCAGGCTAAAAGACAGATAAGAAGAAATCAACATGTCATCAGATTATTACGGAACCAGTGCCAGCTATGCTCGTCAAGAAAGTGGTTATCGAGAAAAAGCACTGAAACTGTATCCATGGGTATGCGGACACTGTGCGCGAGAGTTTGTTTACTCAAATTTGCGTGAACTCACCGTTCACCACGTCGACCATGACCATACTAATAACCCGCCAGATGGCAGCAACTGGGAGTTACTGTGTCTGTTTTGTCATGATCATGAGCATTCAAAATACATCGATCACCATCAATTCGGCACAGAAATCAAAGCAGGACAAGATGATCATCAGTCTGCAACTCACAATCCTTTTGCCAATTTGAAGGATTTGTTGAAAAAATAAGCATTCATCATGCTTACTGATTTTTCCAACTCATAAATGGCACCATTTACAGGCAGAATTGGTTGAGTTTACGGCTCGCTATTCTGCCTTTTTAATTAGCTGCTATATAAATGATTCACAACTGTAAGCTCTATCGACGCTGACAGAC
This sequence comes from Enterovibrio sp. FF113, assembly GCF_041439165.1. Lineage (NCBI taxonomy): Bacteria > Pseudomonadati > Pseudomonadota > Gammaproteobacteria > Vibrionales > Vibrionaceae > Enterovibrio > Enterovibrio sp. FF113. The sequence goes on from NZ_JBGONO010000001.1 coordinate 72,510, forward strand.
TAACGCCTTTCATCACCCTAAGCGTCTTTGACTGTATAAGCCTTATGAGCATGGATTTGCTATCGCATCATTCGCTTAAGTCTACTGTCGTAATAGAAATCACGCTGATCGATGACTTTTATTTTAGTGCTGTCTGGGTGAACGGGATTGATGAGGAAGTTGTATTCACTGGCAATGATGGCTGACGGAAGTTGCATGACGCCAGTATTACCGTCTCGCAGCCAATCTGTCCCATAATTTCGAGAAACATCCGCATCAGGAACTGCGTCCCAGCCCGTTGGTAATTCTTGCTCGCTAGCGCGTTGAATCGCCAGGTCATCGGGAATATAGATAGTCATCATCACGAGGTTTGGCATTTGCACTGGGCTTTCATGCACAAAACGCTCAAGTGCTGACAATGAACGAGATCCCGCAGTATAAAGAATTGGCTGGCCTTTATGATGCCACCGACCAGAACCAAACATGCCCCCCATTCCACTCAAATCGGCAAATTTCTTGACCGATAATCGAAAAACTTCCATTACGCCGTCATACCATGCATGAGTCGATTGAGAATGGTCTCCACGTATTGAATGCCTGTATTGGTATCCAAATAATCAACCGCGGCATTACCGCCAAACGCGACTTGAGGCATTTTAAGCCAGTCGAGTGCGGTTTGCTTGTCGCCGTAATATTCGATAGCCAGATCGACAACCCGACGAATAGCGAGAGTCTTTTCAGATTGTGATGGCGTGAGTAAATCCGTATCACTTTTACGTTGAAGGCTTCGTGGACTCAGGCCAATCAATGACACCCACTCCCCGCTGGTCATGGCCATTTCTGTCATGACTTTACGAGCTTGCTTCACCGTTAAACCGTGACGGATTATCTCTAGCTCCGTGTCTTGGTTAACCACCTGCCCTTTTTTAACAAGACCAAGTGACATCAACTGCTGTGCGTACATAAACACCTCTCTCGACAATGGTTAAATTATGAGCGCCATTTGTCGTATTGTAAAGCGCCATATGTCGCATTGGTATTCCTCTGCTAAAACGCTAACACGTTGTCACAGAGGTAAGCGTCTACGCTTCTTCACCTGACCAAAAGCAAAACTGGACTCAATGGCAGCAATGTTGGGCAAGCGTGTGAGTTCTCGTCGGATGAAACGCTCATAGGTTTTCAGTGATTCACTCACTACATGCAGCAAATAGTCATGGGTGCCAGTCATGAGGAAGCACTCCAACACTTCATCCATATGATCAATCAATGCTTCAAATTTGAGCATGTTTTCTTCGGTCGGTTTTTCGAGTTTAACTAAAACAAACACGTTAATCGGTAAGCCACATTTTTCCTGGTCAACCACCGCATGATAACCAGTAATAATGCCTTTTTTTTCCAAAGCACGAACACGACGTAAGCAAGGCGATGGAGAGAGTGACACTCTGTCTGACAGTTCTTGATTGGTTAAGCGCCCTTCCATTTGCAGTTCATTAAGAATCTTCTTATCGATGTTATCGAGATTGATGTCCATAGCAGTCCTGTTTTTATTTATCCATGATTCAATCAAGGTATAGCGCACAAATTTTTATAGTTGGCAGATATTGCCAATATTTAACATTTAACAAGCAGAAATGGCAATTTTTCAGCTCTCCACCTTTGCTAAGTTAAGAGCATGACATTGGACATAGATTGTTAAACGGAGAGAGCATGAAGAAGGCGACGCAACTCAGTCCACTGCGCAACACGACCAAACACGAACAGGCGGAAGCGCTGGCAATCGAACAGGCACAGCACTTCGGTATTGATACTCGCTCCGAGTTTGGTGAGGCGCTGGTTGAGCTGGCTACGACATTGTATCGCGCGAATCACCATACTCATGACCTTTGGGCTATCACGATGGATGGCTTGGCGGATCTCGACCGCAACGATCGCATTGCTTGGTTTAATGCCAAACGATTCTTGTCATTTCAGTTAGCGAAGATCCTCGATAATCTGCAAAACCCCATGCGAGCGACTTACCAATCTATCGCCACTAAGAACGGGCACTTTGCTGCGAAAGGCGCTTACCCTATCTTTGATAACGTGGCAGCGATATTCTCCGCCAGCCCTGTAATAACAAGAACAGCGACCTATCTATTTGCTTGTACTGAATGGGTAGAAGATGCGTTTAACGGTAGAGAGCCATTACACGAGATCTACTCACGCCTGCTGAACCCAACGTCCATTAGCCTTGCCAATCATATTGTCGACATTGAGGCTGGCGATATGGCGGATCAATATCTGGCTTGGAATTTTAACTCAGGCATGGCCGCCATTGACGGCCTACTCAGCCATCTTCTCGGACGTGAAGACATCGTATTGGCATCCCGCAATATCTACGGTGGTTCATACCAACTGCTTCAAGACTGGTATCGAAAGTCCTCCAACCTTGATGTTGCGGTTGAATGGGTTGATGGTTATGACGCCGCTGCGTTTGCACACGCCTTAGATGCTGCCGCTGAAAAATATGCAGACCGCATCAGCGAAGGTCGTAAAATATACGTTTACCTCGAAAGCCCATGCAACCCTCATGGCTTTGTGTTGGATGTTGCTGGCATTAGTCGCGCCGCCCATGAGCGGGACTGGGTAATTGTTGCAGATACGACGGTCGGGACGCCATTTCTGCATCCAGTATTGAAACGTAAAGACCCAATGGAACGCCCTGATTTTGTGATTCATTCTTACACCAAAGAACTGGCTGGATCAGGAACAACAACTGCTGGCGTGGTTATTGGTCGTAACGAAGATATGTTTATCCCTAAAGGTGACAGCGTCACTACTAGTTCGCCAAATGGTACGCCTCGCACGGTTAAATGGGATAACACCTTGTTCTGGAATGTTTACTACATCAAAGGTGCATTTTTGGATGCGGATAAAGCGTTTGAAGTATTGAATGGTATGAAAACCTACGAGCTGCGTGTACTTCAAAAAACCATCAATACGCTGACACTGGCCAGAGTTTTCGACCTTCATCCGGATATCAATGTGTCATGCCCTGCACTGCCAGAGAGCCCGAACTATCCGCTCATGCAGTCCAACATGCGCTTAGGTTTGCCTGCAGCACTGTTTACCATTGATATGGAAGGCTCAGCAGGTCGTCCCGCTATTGATCCCCATGCATTTAAGCAATTCTTCGATATGCTAGAACCCGCGATCGGCATGCAGGTTAGCTTGGGTCAAACCAATACGGTTGCACTTTGCCCTGCGATGACTACCCATTCAGAGTTGTCTGGTAAAGCGCGAGAGGATGCAGGAATAAAACTGACTACGTTACGCATTGCTGTGGGTTTAGAAGATCCGCGCATGTTCATTGCCCACATGCAACGTGCGGCGGAGATAACCATAGACATCAAGCACACGGATTTCTCAACAAAATTCCCAGCACCCGAAATGATTGACGATATCTATCGTAAAACGTATTTGGATGTGCAACAGCGGTTTGTTGAGGATTTACCTTCGTATCTTACTTTGATGCAATGACGTAACGTTATCGCAATCAGCACCGGTATCTACCATCAATTCAAACCCGTGCGTTATCGCTACTTTGTCGATGACGCACTGGATTTGAGTATTGAGCCATCACGATTGAGATAGCAAAGTGTGACTTGATACTGCGGTTGTTGCTTTGAGGTTAACTGGCTGGGTTCCATCAGTGTCGTCATCTGCGATCCCAAGTGGGCTTCGGGTTCACATTCAATAAAACCAAAACGATGCAATTCTCTATCAATCTTTTCCGTTTTAGAAGGCTCGCTTCTTTGGATCTCAATTTTCATGGCCAATCGACGCTGGTCAAAGCTTGATGACTGACGTGTCAACAGCTTGGCGAATGACTCTTCAAGCATGGCAATTTGACTTTCGACAAGCACTTTCCCATCAGACGCTTCTAGGGAGCTCTGTGCTTTTATCATCTCTAACGCAATTGAAGGAAGTACTTGGAGGTATCTGTGCAGCGCGCTTTCGTTAGATACCGCGTAACCTCGAATCGCAAGTGCAGCAACAACACACGCCAATGCAAATGCCGCTATCGATAGCCCTGATGTCGAGTTCAATTTTCCAATTAATATCATGATTAAAGGAATACCACCAACTGACTAATTATGCTTAGAATAGGCTTGATATTGGGTTTATATTCTTATTGTGATGTATATCTATAAAGCAGTGAAATGTGTCCATATCAAACGTGCTGTACTGAATATTAGTTTACTTGCGATGAACTAAAACCCTATGCTTCGTTTGACTCATTTTTGAGAATTTATTAATTAATTGCTGGGTAGTACTTTTCTAATTACAGTGCTAATTTTCTATTATTTATATCTAGTCTTAAAATCAATACACACCGCACAATAATAGTGCGAGAAATTAGCCTTTGTATTTTCAGAATAAAATTACGATGCTCTCTTCAAATTTTACACATTTCACCCAAAATACACCTAGGCCAATGACAACAAGACCTTAGAGGCATCAGCCAAGCGGAGAATATATCCGTGCATACATTGTGGTGCATATATTGCCCAATAACGTGCACAGCAACAAAATTCGCGTAAAGAAATATTTGATAATTATAAAATCAGAAAAGTGTGAGCCTTATATAAGCTATTAGAAAAGCAAAAAAGCTGGGGTCGAAATATATTGCAAATATGTTTATACGTGAAATAATCCGCAGCGCAATACTTGTTAACAAGTATGCAACACACTTGCTGTCGGGTAACACTGAAAGCAATATAAAATAAGAAAAAGGACTCGGTAATGAAACGTATAATGACGACTGCTGGACTTTCGTTGTTTGCGAGCTCAGCCTCTGCGGCAGGGATCGACGAAGCAATCAATGAAATAGTTGCGCCAATTGTAAACCCATTCGTGGGTATGATTTTCTCCACCATCCCCCTACCATTTGTAGATGCACAAGCGCCATGGATTGTTCTCTGGCTTGTAGTTGCTGCAATCGTATTCACACTCTATCTCGGCTTCATCAACTTTCGCGGTTTCGCCCACGCTATTCGCCTCGTAAAAGGTGACTACACCAATCCAAATGAACCTGGTGAAGTCTCACACTTTCAGGCGCTTACCACCGCCCTCTCGGGAACCGTTGGTCTAGGTAACATTGCAGGTGTCGCAGTGGCTATTTCCATCGGTGGTGCAGGCGCAACATTCTGGATGATTCTTGCTGGTCTGCTCGGCATGTCAACCAAGTTTGTAGAGTGTGCTCTCGGTGTTAAATACCGTAAGACAAACCCGGATGGCTCTGTTTCTGGTGGTCCAATGTACTACCTGAGCAAGGGCCTTGCTAAACGTGGTAACCCAGCACTTGGTCGAACCCTCGCCGTTTTATTCTCAGTTTGTGCGGTCGGCGGTGCTTTGGGTGGCGGTAACATGTTCCAAGCAAACCAAGCATTTAAACAAGTGGTTGGTGTAACTGGCGGCGACATGTCTTTCTTCGCGGATAAAGGCTGGTTGTTTGGTCTGATCATGGCGATCATTGTTGGTGTGGTTATCATCGGTGGTATCAAGTCAATTGCGAAAGTGACTGAGAAAGTCGTTCCATTGATGGCCGTTGTTTATGTTGGTGCTGCACTGGTTATTATTCTGTTTAACCTGAACCACGTAGGTGACGCGTTTGCTGCAATCTTCAACGGTGCGTTTACTGGTGAGGGTGTTGCTGGCGGTGTTATCGGCGCAATGATTCAGGGCTTCAAACGTGCGGCGTTCTCGAACGAAGCCGGTGTAGGCTCTGCAGCAATTGCTCACTCAGCGGTAAAAACCAATGAACACATGTCAGAAGGTTTTGTATCTCTACTTGAACCGTTCATCGATACCGTTGTTATCTGTACCATGACTGCCCTTGTGATCATCATCACGGGTCAGCTTCATGCAGGACAAGAACTGACAGGTGTTGCGCTGACTTCTGCTGCATTTGGTAGCGCTATCTCTTGGTTCCCATATGTTCTTGCGATTGCAGTTATCTTGTTCGCTTTCTCTACCATGATTTCTTGGTCTTACTACGGCCTGAAAGCTTGGACTTACCTGTTTGGTGAAAGCCTGCGCGCTGAAATGATCTTCAAGGTTATATTCTGCGTGTTCGTTGTGATTGGTGCTTCCATGAACCTCGGTCCGGTTATCGACTTCTCTGATGCGATGATCTTTGCCATGGCACTGATTAACATCATTGGTCTGTACCGTTTGGTTCCTGAAATCAAAACAGATATGAATGACTACCTAGCACGCCTGCAAAGCGGTGCTATCGTGCGTCACAAAGCATAATTCGTTTATCTAAACTTAGTATTTCTAACTAAAGCGGTACAACGAAAAAAGAGATGCCAAATGGCATCTCTTTTTTATGTTCGTCATGTATAACTTGGCTCTTAAAGTCGGCCAGCCAATGATTCAACCGCCAGCCAATTTTACCGTGTGACCTTTCTTCTCAAGGTACGCTTTGATTTGATCGCGTTTGTCGCCTTGAATCTCGATGATCCCATCTTTTACTGCACCACCACAGCCACACACTTTCTTTAAATCCGCAGCAACGAGCTTTAGTTGAGTGTCATCCATATCTAGCCCAGTCACCAGACACACACCTTTTCCTTTTCGGCCTTTAGTCTGGCGTTGAATACGGACAATACCATCGCCTTTATCACGCTGAGGCGCTTGCACTTCTTCCTTTATTCGCCCGGTTTCTGTCGAATACACCAAACGGCTGTTATCGTTTTTCATAATCCACTCTTTGACGCGTCACAATGCGCGTATGGTATCAAAAGTCTTGGGATTGAACACGTATAGTGATTTCGCAATCAACGAGATAGTGAGTGAGTGTCGATATACTGCTTAATTTTAGGCAATGGACCTTTGAGAAGCTGACCACGAACAAGAATGTACCAAAGGCCTGGTTGCTTCTCATCACTCATGATCTGAATACCTCGATACGTTTCTGCTGAGTGGGCTTGTGACGTGCCGAACGTTTGACGCTCAAATTCAGCCGGACGGCGGAATATACGCGTGTCACACCACCAATCTATACACTGTCTAATGCCCAGCATACTTCCTGATACTGTTCTACCACCGACGAGTGATGTATAGATATCATCTCTGCACTCGATGGAATGTCCACGATGTGAATACCGCTTTTTCATTGGTTTCCCGTATCTATTATTGCTTTTTCTTATAGCGAGGATATTAATGAATACAGCAGGATTTGACGACAATAATTGTGATTTTGACCCAAAAAAAATGATTTTATTACAAGGCGATAACGCCTTGATAGCGATGTGGTTAAGTCTTAGTAACGACTTTTTTATCTACGAATTGCTTAAGTGCTGGAAGTGAACCTTTTAGCAGATTCCCTTTGATGATCATATACCAGGCCTTATCATCATCTTCAGAGTCGTTCATGATTTGAATGCCTTTATATTCTTCAATTTTTTTCTCTTTGGCATCAACGAAGTCTTGCTTATCAAACTCTTCAGGCAAGCGCAAAATGTTAGTGTCGCTCCACCAATCGATGGATTGCTTAACACCCAGCAGTGAACCAAGTATGCGCTTTCCCCCGACTCGAGCACTGTATTCTTCTTTGTTTTCGTCGTTCAATTCGACGTTATAACCACGATGGTATAGGCGCTTTTTCACCAGCGACACCTCTGTCTATTTACATATAAAAGAAACAACTGCAACAAAATTGCGTTTCACTATGTAAATTAGACCAGATTAACAGCAAGTGCCAAGTTTCCGTCTTTGACCCGCCAGAAAAACTGACATTTCATTAAAGGGTTATGTGATCATCCCTCTTCTTTAAACCTCAATTAGGTGGAATAATAGATCTATTCAAATGATAAGTTATAGTGCGCTATAGAATGAAAAAGATTGAACCCATCGCAAATCCAGAAGAAAACAAACAAAGCATCATGCAATTTAAAGCTGGCCATGTTGATTTGGCACACTGGAAATCTCTGACGATGAATCTGTACAGTCATAACTCCGTACTTAGCTTTCAAAATGACTGGCAAACCTTTGTCGATTATTGCAAAGAGGTCAATGTCTCTGCGCTCCCCGCGGCGGTCACGGCGGTTAGACGCTTCATTGAACACAGATCAAAAACACGTAAAATATCCAGTATCAAACGCTACGTCATTACTATTTCGCTACTACACCGTGTTCATGGTTTACCTGACCCTACTCGCCACAGAGAAGTCCGATTTACCCTTAATCGACTGTATTCAGAAAAAGCTGATGATGCCGCGCAGGCCAATGCGTTTCACCTTTCCCATTTGAACGCATTACAGCAGAAATTGGGAAGCAGCGACCGATTGAAAGATATTCGCGACCTACTTATTTGGACGCTGTGCTTTGAGGGTATGCTGAAAAGAAGCGAACTCGCGGCATTGACTTGTCATTCGATACAAAAAGACGCAGAGGGTTATATGTTGGTGGTTGATGATCAGCGTATCGAACTCAGCCCGGAAGCAGGTGAGCTGATTGATCATTGGTTTTTAGTATCCGGCATTGCCGATGGCCCGTTGCTGCGTCGCATCAACAAGCATGAACAGCTGGGTGACTTGCCGATGGATCACTCCTCTATTTACCGCGTGTTCCGACGTGCTGCCACTGAGCTGGGTTTAGAAAGCACGCTGACGTTCTCAGGGCAATCTCCACGTGTAGGTGCCAGTGTGGATTTATCAGATTCAGGTAAATCAATTAAGGAAATTCAACAGCAAGGAAGATGGAAAAGCCCCGCTATGCCAGCTCAATATGTGGGGAATAAGCAGGCAAAGAACGAGGCTATGGAGCAGTTCAAGCGCAAGATAGAGAAAGATTAACCGCCGTTGATACCACTTTGGATGCAGCTCGCCAGATAATCTGAGAACGTGTGTCCATTATGCTCGACCAATTTCGGGAACATAGAAATCGGTGTCATTCCTGGGAAGGTATTGATTTCGTTTAATAGCACTTCGCCATCAGTGGTTAGAAAGAAATCAATCCGGGACAAGTCTTTTAACTTCAAATGAACAAAGGCTCTCTTCGCGTATTCACGCATCTTCGCGATTTGCTCGTCAGTCAGGTTATCCGGCTCTAACGTTGTTAAGCTGTGACTTGCCGTGCTGTATTTTTCGTCATAGGTATAGAAGGTATCTTCAGGGCAACGAATCTCACCCGGATTAGTCACCACGACTTCTCCGTTAAAATGATACGCCGCAATTTCTAGCTCACGTGGGCGAACAGCCTTCTCGACCAAAACTTGATTGGAAAAGGTAAATGCCTGCTCGATAGCATCCTTGATCGATTCTTTTTCTGACACCTTAAAGCAGCCAACAGAAGAGCCCTGGCAAGCCGCTTTAACGAATATTGCCCCCCAGCGTTCAAACGCCTCTTCGGCTTTCAATACACTGTCGGCACTGTTTTCAGTCAAGAACACGTACGGTGTATTAGGGATACCAATGGCATCAAACCACAATTTTGATGTGATTTTATTGAAGCAAACGATACTGGCTGAAGGGTCGCACCCCATATAAGGCAAGCCAGCAAGTTCAAGCAATGATTGGATATCACCAGTTTCGCCCGGGTAACCGTGAATACAAGGCACCACATAATCAATGGCAATAATTTTATCGCCAACGGTCAGTGTTTTATCTAAGTTCAGCCGACAAGCTTGGCCTTCGCTATCTTTCCAGCCTTCGTCTTTTGTGATTTCAACGCGAACAACAGACACTGAGGGTAATGACGTCAGTTCTGATTCCAGATAGTTCGCCGATACGAGAGACACTTCATGTTCAGCGCTACCGCCGCCACATAGCAGCAATACTTGAGTTGGGTTCATGACCATTCCTACTTCGCCCTGATTCTTCGATCAGGGATAACATAATTCAATTGCACAATCCGGTGCATCGCATGGAAGGTGAGACGCCTATAGTAGACAATCGCCTTCTCCCTTTCATCCAATGAAAAGCAAATATCTGTCTATTTTTGTGTGATCGCGCAAAAACTCGTCGTATTCCCGACGGTTACAGGACGCTTGTGGCTACCACACGTATATCAATATGAAAAAAGAGAGCATTTGCTCTCTTTTTGATTGTTTGGGAAATGTTAATTGAGCGGCTTCATCTCAGGGTTTGCTGACGATTTAATCGAGGCAAAAGAGCGAATAAAGGGCCCATACTGCTTAATGTCTTTTGGTAAAGCGCTTAGCGCATGCTTCGCGTCAGTTTTCGAGTCAAAATCACCATACAACAAGGTATACCACGGCAAACCATCGACCATTTTTTTGTTCGACCAAACGGGTTTGTCCGAAGGCAACTTATTCATGTATTCATTGAAGCCTTTATTATGGCTAAGTGCGATGACCTGTATTGTGTAATTTTGTCCGCTCATCGCCGCCATTTTTTTCGTTGCCGGTTGCTTTTTAACTGCAGGTTTAGCGATTACCGCAGGCTTAGATTTCATCGGATTTTCTGCCATTGTTGCTTTAGATGCAGGTTTTGGCATGGGTTTAGCTGAATTCATTTCTGCTTTTTTTGCAGGAGCAGGAATAGAAGAAGATTGGGGAGTCGGGAACACTTCTTCTTCTATAGATTGAGTCAAAATCTGAGTCGTACTGGCTCCACCGGAACAGCCAGCGAGCGCAAAGGTAAATGCGATAGAAAGGATTTTCTTCATGAATATTCTACTTTTAGGAGCCACTGTCTTCTATTCTGAACGCACCTATCCATTCATTCAACTTAAACGATGCGCACTCTGATAAGTATCTGCTACATGTCACACATCATTTTGCGAAAATGATTGAGATGACAAGGATTTCTTTTTTAATACGCGTCTTTTCGTTGCGGATCACAGCCAGACTTAATGGGTCAGGATGCGCCAACAGAAACATTGTAGGATATAAACGAGTAACCTCAGATGCCTCAGGAGATGCACATGCTCGGCCTAGATATGCTTTTTAAACCAAAATCAATCGCTGTCATTGGCGCTTCTGATACACCAGGCCGTGCGGGTAATGTGATTATCCGTAATCTCCAATCAGGTGGGTTTCAAGGCCCCATAATGCCTGTCACACCAAAATATCAAGCTGTCGCGGGGATTCTCGCATATCCAACGATCAATGCCTTACCCTTGATTCCCGACATGGCTGTACTCTGTACACAAGCAGATAAAAACAGTGAGCTTATTCGTCAGTTGGGGGAAAAAGGCGTGAAGGTTGCCATCATTTTGGCAGCGGGCATGAAAAAATGCATCAACCAAGATGGACGTACTGAATTCGACATCATGCGCGAGATCGCATCGCAATACGACATGCGTGTTATCGGCCCCAATAGTCTTGGTTTAATCCTTCCTTGGCTAAATCTGAACGCGTCGTTTTCGCCCATCCCCGCCAACCGTGGCAACATTGCGTTTGTTTCTCAGTCGGCAGCGGTATGTACCACGATTTTGGACTGGGCAAGAAACCGACGCATTGGGTTTTCAACTTTTATTTCGTTAGGGGAAGCGAGTGATATCGATTTTCCCGAACTGCTTGACTACCTGAGCCGAGAAAGCAAAACCGATGCAATTCTGCTTTATATCGACAACATTCAGGACGCAAGGGCATTTATATCTGCGGCTCGTGCTGCATCTCGAAACCGTCGTGTGTTGGTGTTAAAAAGCGGCCGTACGCCAGAAGGGGCCGCGGCTCTCCCCCACTTATCAGAAAGCTTGCCGGGTCTAGATGGTGCATACGATGCCGCGATTCGACGTTCGGGCATGCTTCGCGTAAATACGACGCATGAGTTATTTGCCGCAGTAGAAACACTTTCCCATTCAGTGCCGCTTCGCGGGGAACGATTAGCCATCATTTCGAATGGCGGCGGCCCAGCCGTCATGGCGGTGGATACATTGATGGAAATGGGCGGCAAATTGGCAGTCCTGAGCGAAGAAACCATCGAAAAACTCGGCAAAGTGTTACCGGTGAGTTGGTCGCAAGGCAATCCACTTGATATCGTTGGCGATGCCGACATAGAGCGCTACAAGAAAGCTACGGAGATTTTACTTGAAAGTGATGAAGCAGATGCCTTGCTGATCCTTCATTCTCCGTCGGTCACCGCTCCCGGATTGAAAACCGCTAAAGCGCTGGCAGAAATGCTAAAGAACAACCCCCGCGCCAAACGATTTAATATATTGACCAATTGGCAAGGTGAGAGTGATGACGCGACAGTGGCGCGTTTGGCCTTTGCCCATGCAGGATTTCCTGCGTATCGCACACCAGAAAGTGCCGTTACCGCATTCATGCACTTGGTCGAATACCGTCGAAACCAAAAACAATTAATGGAAACGCCAACTTCCATTGGACAGATCGAATACGATGTAGAAGGCGGTCGTGCCTTTATCCAGCAAGCGCTAGACAGCCAATTAACCTCATTGACTACCCACGAAGCAAGGCCGTTTCTTTCAAAATATGGCATCAATGTAATGGCAACATGGTTGGCTGCTGACGCTGCGGAAGCCGCTCAAATCACAGAGCAAGTGGGGTATCCCGTTGCCGTTAAGCTACGTTCGCCAGACATTGCTCACAAGTCTGACGTTAACGGCGTCATGCTCGATCTGAACAATGCCACCGAAGTCGCCAATGCCGCCCAATTGATGCTCAATCGTATGTCGCTGTCTTATCCAACCGCACGCATTGAAGGGTTACAAATTCAAGCGATGGCCAACCGTGCCGGTTCGCAAGAACTTAGGGTTTGTGTTCGTCACGACCCCGTTTTTGGCCCTGTCATTTTGCTGGGCGAAGGCGGCAGCGAGTGGAATGTAAACCGTGACGCAGCCGTTGCTATTCCACCGCTTAATATGGCGTTGGCGCGTTACCTAGTGATTGGTGCACTCAAAGCGGGCAAATTACGTCAACGTGGTCATCCTTATAACATTGATGTGAACTCACTTTGCCACTTTTTAGTGACACTGTCACAGGTCGTAATCGATTACCCTGAAATCACGGAGTTGGATATCCACCCCTTGCTTGTCACAGGCGACAGCTTTACCGTTCTGGATGCTTCCATCAAATTGTCACCGTTTGAAGGAGACGCCAATACTCGTCTCGCGATTCGGCCTTATCCAAAAGAGTTGGAGCAGAGTGCGGCCCTCAAAGACGGACGCAAAATATTGCTGCGCCCTATTCTTCCTGAAGATGAACCTAACCATAAATCCTTTGTGGAACGTGTGTCTGTGGAAGACCTGTATAAGCGCTTCTTCTCTGATGTCGGAGAGTTGAACCATGAAGCCTTAGCCAATCTCACACAGATTGATTACGACCGTGAAATGGCCTTCGTGGCGGTCTTTCGTGCGCCCAATGGCGAAGATGAAATTCTCGGCGTAGTACGTGCGCTGGCAAACCCATCACATACGGATGCTGAGTTCGCCGTATTGGTGCGTTCTGATCTCAAAGGCATGGGATTGGGCAGGATCTTAATGGACAAGGTCATCGAGTACGGACGCCAAAGCGGCTTAAAACGTATCAACGGCATGACCATGCCGTCTAACTCAGGAATGATCGCCTTGGCACAAAAAGTGGGATTCAGCATTGATGTCCAAATACAAGATGGCATCGTTGATATGGATATGATGCTGTAACCAATTCATTTTCTTATCAAGAATAACGTTAAACGAAAAAGGCTGCATACTAATGCAGCCTTTTATTCTTTGGTTCGTTTGAGTATGAAATGACGCTTGGCTAGTCGTGCAATTCAGCAACTAGGCTGTAGTCCACCACGATAATATCTTCGATATGCGGGCCAAACACTTCTTTTAATGCGTCATGCTCAGGGTCGACCAAATAGCGCTGACGGGCGGCTTCGTCTTTCAGAGTCATCAAAATGACATGCGTAAATCCTTGATTCTTTCCCTCAGGGCTATCATTCTCGCCCCATTCAACAGACTCCACGCCTTCCACTCGCTCTGTCATGGAAGCAAACTCTTCACGGATCTCACCAAAATCGGCTTCGTTGGATTCGGGCTTAAATTTCACCAGCAGGATATGTCTGATCATGGTGTTGCTCCGTCAATTATTACCAAGAATCTAATCTACGTTTTCTTCACGAACAGGTTGAATCATTTTTAGTACTTTCGGTATTTGTCTTACCAACCAGCCTTTCGCGTTACCCATTCGATTTCTCTTCCATGCCATCACCCAATGGAGCTGGTAAATTTCACTCCCTTCAATCACTTTTAAACGCCCTTCCTCAATGTCTTTTTCAATCCACCATAAAGGCATTGTGCCAATACCATATCCATCAAGAATAGCGTGATACTTCTCTGTCATGGAGCTGACCGTGAGCCTCGGCTGTTCGTCCAATATATTGAAGGTGTATGTTTTCGCACTGCGGGCGGTGTCAGCCACAGAAATACTGCGATACAAACGCCGCGTTTCAGGATCAAACGGGTTGCTGTGCTTGTGAATAGGATGATCGGGTGCTGCTATCCAGTAACCATCGGAATAGCCCAGCTCTTGAATTTTCACACCTAAAGGAATCGTTGGGGGCTTGGGGCTAATAAGAATGTCGGCGCGATCATCATGTAACGCCTCCCACGACCCTGCCAATATTTCCTCTTGCAGCCGGACACGAGTATTTGATTCACGACCAAGTTGCTCCACCAGCGGGAAAAACTGTCTTGCGGTTAACAAACCATCGAATGCAATCGTAATATCTAACTCCCAGCCGTGCGCAAGGGATTTGGCGTCGGCAACCATTTCATCGGCGGCATTGATCAGTATCCGGCCTCGCTCTAACAGCAATCTTCCAGCATCAGTAAACGCGGCTTTATGTCCAGAACGATCAAAAATCACTAAGTCCAACTCTTGTTCTAGTTTTTGGACCTGATAACTCAAAGACGAGGGCGCACGATTCAACGAATCTGCAGCCGCAGCAAAGCTCCCTTTACGGTCAATGGCGTCTAGAACCTGCAGTGCTTCGAAAGATAACATGGTGATACTCGTTCCTTGTATAGAGTCAGGGTTATTAAAGACAGGTGATTAGTTTTGCCACCAGGACAGCCACAACACTGTCATCAACGTAAATGACCTGACTTAGCTCTATAAGTATTCGTCTGAAGATAGCGAGCGAATATTCATTTCGCCTCAATCTGGCACAATCCACTGAATGAGAACAGAAATTTTTTCCTGATCCGCAAATTCGTGATGAATACATCGCCACTGTGTCTTCATCTGTCTTACCCTTAGGAATGAGGTGGCTATGAAGTTAGATCGTATTGAAATATCAGGTTTTCGCGGTATTCGACGGCTTTCGCTCAGTCTTGACGAGGTGACGGTCCTTATCGGTGAGAACGCGTGGGGCAAAAGCTCTTTGCTGGATGCACTGTCTCTTTCGTTACCCTCTACAGGTGACCCTTATACATTCGAGCGCAAAGATTTTCACATCGACCACACATTGGGAAATGCGCAAACGAATCAAATCCAAATCATTCTTCGCTGGGTTGAAAGCTATTCGGGTGAACACCGCGCCCGTCGCTACCGACAGTTCAATCAGGTATGGAACAAGACCAATGAAGAAGGCCTTCGCCAACTCGATTTTCACATCAATGCATTGCACGACGACGGGAAGATCAACGTCACTCGCGATTTTCTTGATGAAACCGGAAACATCATTTCGCTGGAAAACCAACAACATCTCGCCAAACAACTTGCGCTGCTTCATCCCATTATTCGTATGCAGGATGCGCGTCGTTTACGTGATATAGAACTCGACCTAAATGGCAACAAAACTCGGCTAGAAAAGCGGTTAGAAAATACGGTTAAGCGATTACAGCACATGCCTGGGCATGTGAACAAAGGCGAAGTGCGCAGTGGCATTAAAGCCATGCGGACGCTACTCGACCACTATTTTGCGTTTGATAGCCACAACCGGTCACCTTCAGATATTGAGCCGTCACGACACCTCAACATGCGGGCCAGCAACATTCACCCGCTAGAACTGGTGGCGCGTAACACATCCAACCAAAGCCGTTTGTTACTCATGGGACTACTTAGCACTTTTGTTCGCGCGCGCGGCCCAAAACAACTTAGGCCAAACGCTCGCCCAATTGTGATTTTTGAAGACCCTGAAAGCCGGTTGCACCCCACGTTACTCAATCAGGCTTGGCGCTTAATTGCGTTAATGCCAATGCAGAAAATCATCACTACAAACAGCGGCGATTTACTATCAGCCGTTCCTCTCACGAGTATTCGGCGCTTAGAAAGAGGTTCAACGCAAACAGAATCATTTCAAGTGCCTAAAGGATGTTTGAGTAAAGACGAGGAACGTCGCGTGTCTTTTCATGTTCGCTTTCATCGTCCAAGCGCATTGTTTGCTCGATGTTGGCTTTTGGTCGAAGGCGAAACCGAGATATGGCTTTTCAGTGAATTAGCAAGGCTCCAAGGTTATGACCTGTCAGCAGAAGGGGTTCAACTGATTGAATTTGCCCAAAGTGGGCTTAAACCCCTGATCAAGCTCGCGATTATATTGGGGATTGAATGGCACCTGATTGCCGATGGCGATATGGCGGGACAAAAATACGCGTACGCCGCGCGGAAAATGCTGAATGGCGATCAAGAAAGCCATCGACTGACTCTATTGCCCGACCGAGATATCGAGCACTACCTTTTCCGTCATGGTTACGAGCCGTTGTTTAGAGAAATGGCAAACATTGATGACAACATGCATCATATTGCGCCGAAGAAAATCATCAGCAAAGCGCTAAAAAAGTATGCTAAGCCTGATGCTGCTCTCGCGATTATTGCGTATACGGAGCAGCATCATGAAGACGGTATCCCGCTATTACTACGGCGGATTTTACAAAGAGTGATCGGCATGGCGAGAGGTGCGGGTTAGTCCTGCTTTTCAAAGAAGATCGAAATTCGCCCTACTTCTACACCGAATTTTCTCATCGAAGTCAGGTTAAATGCACGCTTTTCATCTTGGCGGAATAGCCAATCATCGAGCGTAAGCACATAGGTACTGTCACCCACGTCAACGTTGAGGTCATACACCCAATTGAGTGCATTGCCTTCTTCACGCCCAGACGCGATACCAACCACATCACCCGCTGTACCTTGATAACTGCCATCCTCTAGACGAGTGATCGTCCAAATACGCTTTTGTGTTTCACCATCATCAAACAAAAAGTCTTCATCCAGTGTTATCACGCTACCTACAACCGTACCTTTGATATCAACATCAAAGCGACGAGTTTGTTTGCCTGTATAGTCTTGCACCATCCCCCAAGCTTTGACCTCTCCGTCAAAATATTCAAAGAGGTTAAACGCTGGCGTGGTGTTTTTGTAATCTTCAATCGAGCTTGAGCAGCCGATGAGCGTAAGGAAAAATACCCCTATAATGGCGAGTTTTCTCACGTTTATTTTCCTCCAATGAGAGCTAAACGAAGTGATGGGTAAGCGGTTTTCGGAGACAGCCAGATATCAGCAAACGCTTGGGCTAAAGGTATGTCTTTCAATGTTGCATACGGTTTGGGCTGGCCTTGTTTGGGCTGGTAAAAAAATGCACCGCCACTGCTTTCCAGAACGTAGATAAGGCGATCGCCTTCTTTGACGTTTGGCCACGCATTTTTCATTTGCGGATCCCAACTCGCAATGGTGTCGGCAGAGAATCCAAGGTGCTCCCATTGTTCGACGGTCGCATCGAGCAAATCGTCGGCATCGATATCCCGGTCATAGGTGATCACCAGCGCCAAGGGCAGAGGGGATTCGGGATTATATACTCCCGCTGGAGTGCGAAGCTCACTGTCGTATATTTTCCAGAAACCCCATGACAATGAAGCGGAACCAACAGGCTTCCACCACATCCACTGCTCTTTTTTATCTGAGGTGTTTTCCGATAGCCCCTTCGTGACTGCACTGGTCAACGGCACGGCAACGCTCGCAGGCTGCCCTGTGCTAGAGCCAATAAAGGCATAGGACGACAAAGACGTCAGCAGCGCCAATGGACCTGCCAAGCCAAGAAATGTCATTTTTTTACTGAAACCGAACGTGAAAGAAACCATACTTCCCCCTTCGACTGGAAGTATTTCAACAACAATAGAAACAACACGCTGTATACCGCCCATCCAATGGCCAGCACGGCAACTGTTGTCCAATACGGCTGTCCAAACGATACTGCGCCCAACCGCTCACCGCCGAGATAACTCACTGCGCCACCAATAGAGCCGGCCCCAATCAACACGCCAATATTCTTATCTAAAATCCAATCTTTGATTAGCCACAGATAAGCACCAAAACCCGCCCAAAGTAAGCAAAGCCATAAAGGAAGAAACGGCGTATCGAATACCAAGAATTGGCTAGACATCAGTACGCTATCACCAGCAATGCCGATCAATGCGAACAGAGGAATGGCGATGATCACGCCGCGGTCAATAAACATCGACGCAATCAAAACCAATACAAGAAGAGGAAGAAAGCTGTTTTGCCCAACCACTGCAGCGAACCAATATAGGTTAAATGCTAATGAAACTAGGATAATACGCATGTTCTGCCCCCTGATTAATTGAGTTTTTTGGTGCAGTTACTCGCGCCAGTCGGGACGGCTCAGTACAAGCTGTACTGTGCTGATGGTGCGTTCGCGGAAACCCCCTTCGCAGTAGCAGAAATAGTAACGCCATAGGCGAGCAAAACGATCGTCATACCCAAGTTCACTAAGCTCCGCATGCTTATCGTTGAACCTTGCGTGCCAATCTTTTAGCGTGCGCGCGTAATCCAAACCAATATCTTTCAAATCGCGCGCAACCAGATCGCTCTCACGTGTAAAGTGTTCAAGCAGTACATTCACTGACGGAAGGAAGCCACCTGGGAAAATGTGTTTTTGAATGAAGTCGACGTTACTGCTGTAGTAGTCATAGCGTTGATCGGCGATGGTAATTGATTGAATCGCCATCAAACCATTCGGTTTCAGCAAAGACTGACACTTCTTGATGTAGGTCGTCAGATACGTTTTGCCCACCGCTTCAATCATTTCAATCGACACAAGCTTGTCAAATTGCCCTTCGAGATCGCGATAATCTTCTTTCAGCAAGGTTATTTGACCTGACAGCCCTTCTTGCTCAACGCGACTCTTCGCCCATTCGTATTGCTCATTGGAGATGGTTGTCGTGGTCACTTTGCATCCGTAATGCTTGGCAGCGTGAATGGCCATGCCACCCCAACCTGTGCCTATTTCGACAAGATGATCACTGGGTTGCAATCTCAATTCGCGGCACAATCGGTCCATTTTCTCAAACTGGGCGCTTTCCAACGTATCCGTGTCGTTTTCATAGATAGCGCTTGAATAGAGCATTTCTTTGTCGAGGAAACGTTCATAAAGATCGTTTCCAAGGTCGTAATGTGCCGAAATGTTGGTACGAGAGTTTTCTTTGGTGTTTCTGTTTTTCCAATGCGCAAACTTTTGAGCAATATTTGCAATCCAACCCACTTTGCTTTCAAGGCGATCTAACGCGGGCAAGTTGCGACACACCGCGCGAATCACATTGGTCAAATCTGGCGAATCCCACCAGCCGTCGACGTAAGCCTCTGAGGCGCCGATACTTCCACCGCTCAATACTCGGCGATAAAAACCCGGATGGCGCACAATGATTTCGGCATGCAATTCTGCATTCATGTCGCCTAGCTGTTGGGTTTGACCGTCATAGTCAACCAATGTCAAAGCGACGCCTTCTATATGCCCAAAGGTAGATAGGAGCATGCTGCGGGCAAACGTGTCTTTCTTCGTTACAGGCCACGTTGTCGATTCAATTTCGCTAGAATACATATTCACTCCTTTGCCTGTGCGGTATGGGTATAAAGTGGTGCGCCTTTTATCCAAAGCTTTAACGCTTGCCAATAGATTGAGGCGACAACTTTAACCGTCATCACGGGCGTTCTTACGATAAGTTTGGAAAGTTCAGATGAAGAAAAAGGCTTCTTCGACATCGCAAGCGTGGCGTCGAACTCGCGCCCCTCTCGATGCGTTTCGAGATGAATGAACGCGACTTTGTTAATCGGACGCAATTTCCAAACGTACTTCTGTTCAATCGGATTAAAGGGAGATACGTGGAACGCCTTGTCATTCTCCCAGTGCTTACCAGCCGGAATCGCATAATAATGGCGTTGATTCCATGGCGTATTACTGACCTCAGCCAACATGTAACACCAGTTGCCATCTCTGTCGTACAAGTAGTAGAAATTGACTGGGCTAAAGTACAGCCCGAAATAACGCAAGTGACACAACGCGAGCACTTTTCCGGTGTAACGCTTGCCTGTCAAAGCAAACACTTTGTCTTGTACTGCTTGTTGGGTATCTGTGCGTCCTTCCATATAATCAGGACGGTAAAAACTTGCGACACCCCATTTCTTAAGAGAGAACCCTCTCACTTTCTGTGATAGCTCTTCTATTTCATCCAAATCAATCAAGGGCATGAACATAGGATAAGTAAAACCATGTTTTACTGGCGTGAACCGACGATGGCGGACACTCCCCACATACAAACCACTTAATGATTCGGCACTCATGACGCGCTCCGCAGCGGAACTGGCAATGCGTGGACACCGTTAACAACATCCAATGCACTGCGTACACCGTCTTCATGAAAGCCGTTGTACCAGTACGCACCACAGAACCAACTCAAGTTTTCGCCAGAGATAAGCTCACGATGCTTCTGTGCTTCAATGCATTTTTGGTCAAACACGGGATGGGCATAAACAAATTTGCGCAAGATCTTGGAAGGATCAATGTTGTCAGATTGATTCAAGGTCACACAGAAAGTTTCTGGTGCGTCGATACCTTGCAGGATATTCATGTTGTAACTTAGGGCTGCCGGGCGCTCTTCTCGACCTGAACGTCCACCAAGGGAGTAGTTCCAGCTAGCCCAGGCGGCTTTCCGACGTGGTAACACACTGATATCGGTATGCAGAACAACGTCGTTGTCTTGATAATCAATGCTACCCAAAACGCGCTGCTCATCTTTCGTTGGCTTTTGCAATAGCGCCAAAGCCTGGTCGCTGTGACAGGCGAAAATCACTTGGTCAAAGTCGTATTCGCCGTTCTCTGTAACAACCACAACATGATCAGAGAAACGCTCAACATGTTTAATGCCAGCATTGAGTTTGATGCGGTCTTCAAAAGCAGGAACCATCTTACGCACGTATTCTCGAGAGCCACCCGGAATCACATACCATTGCGGCCGATTAGTAACGTTTAACAGGCCGTGGTTTTGGAAGAAGCGAAGAAAGAATTTGAGCGGGAATGCGCGCATATCTGACAAGGTCGATGACCAAATCGCCGCACCCATTGGCAAAATGTAGTTCTGACAGAAATACTCGCTAAAATCGCGACGCGAGAGGAAATCACCCAACGTTTGTTCAATCAGCGGATCGCCATGCGTTGCGATGGTATACGCCTCACGCGCTTCTTTGTTGAATCGCAGAATTTCAGAGATAAATTTGTAGAACTTAGGGTTAAGCAAGTTTCGCTTTTGAGCAAACAAAGAGCCCATGCTGTGACCGTTGTACTCAAGGCCATTGTCATCATTGCGCACACTAAAGCTCATTTCTGATTCCTGAGCGCCCATTCCAATGTCTGCCATTAGATTTTGGAAGTTAGGATAAGTGCGATCATTAAAGACAATAAAGCCTGTATCAATAGCATATTTGCCACTAGCCACTTCGACATCAACCGTCGCTGTATGTCCGCCAATATAGTTGTTCGCTTCAAACAGCGTAATGTCATGCTCTTTGTGCAAATAATGCGCACAAGTTAGCCCTGAAATGCCAGAACCGATAATTGCAATTTTCATTGTGCTTTCCTTGTTATTTTTCTTATCACAGCAAGTTGTAATGCCATGGGTAATGAAGCGATCAGCTTGAGGAAAAAGGTGAACTTCTTGGGGAAATGGACTTCACTTTTCTTCTTTTCTAACCCCTGACGAATAGCCAATGATGCCTCTTTAGGCGTGACAAGCATTGGCATCGGAAAATCATTCTTATCCGTCAGTGGTGTTTTAACGAACCCTGGCGAAACAAGTGACACCGTCACACCCTTAGGTTCCAAGTCAATCGTTAATGTTTTCGCCAAGTACGAAACGGCCGCCTTTGATGCGCCATATGCTTCAGCGCGAGGTAAACCCAAATATGATGCCGTCGATCCCATCAACGCTAAGTGTGTTTGAGCAGAAAACGTGTCCTGCAATGCTTGAATACAGTTGAGAAGCCCAAAAACATTGATGTCAAAGACACGCTTGAACAACGCAACATCAATATGACCGTTATCGATGTATTCACACGTTCCTGCATTGAGAATAATCAAATCACAGGGAGATTCGATATTACCTAAAACTTCTTTAGTTTCAATTTCATTTGTTACATCGAAGCTTAGAATTGTGACAGCGTCACTACCTTTTGACCAGAGATTAAGTTGCTCAACGTTGCGACCACACGCCACCACATGCCAGCCGTCATTTGCGTAGTCTTTTGCAAGCTGTAGGCCAATACCTGACGACGCACCCGTGATCAGAACCCGCTTCATTGTCCCAATCTCTTCTTGATCATTTTGACCGCAGCGCCCAGCACAGGGAGTGCTTCATAAAGCATTTCGCCAAGATCAAAATAATCACGATGCCGAATAACTCGCCCCTCTTTCAGTACTAGCTTTGAACAGCCTTCAACAGACCTCTCCGCGCCACCAGACAACTTGGGATGGGACAGGGTCATCGTCCAACTGATAAAAGCAATGTCGCCGTTTACAGCGTGATCATGAATATCAAAGCGGCAGTCAGTCACGTTGGTGTACATAGATTCGAAGTAGCGCGCTAAATTGTCATAACCTTCAATGCGGTGTGCTGGGTCTTCAAACACCACGTCTTCGCTATAAATCGCGTCGAGAGAGTTCAAATTGTCTTTGCTTAGCGACGTATATATCGAGATGAATCGATTGAGTGTGTCTTGTTGTGGAGTCGCTGCTTGCATCATGATTCAGCCCTTTGGGTATTCTGTTGCGACTTCGCCATTTCAAACATGGAGATGGCAGTCTCTCGTGCGGCCTTATGATCAACAATCGGACGCGGATAAGCTAAATCAATTCCTTGTTTTTCTGCCCAGCGGTGAGGCTCATGCAATGCTTCATCAGGAACTGATTCTAATTCTTTCAACCATCTACGGATAAATCGCACGTTTGGATCAAACTTCTTACTCTGTGCGGTGGGATTAAAGACACGAAAATAAGGTTGGGCATCAGTGCCGACGGATGCAGACCATTGCCAACCACCGTTGTTGGCAGCAAAATCGCCATCAATCAGCTTGGACATGAAGTACTTTTCTCCCCAGCGCCAATCAATGTGCAAATCCTTTACGAGGAAGCTCGCCACAATCATTCTTAGTCTGTTATGCATCCAACCGGTTTCGTTCAACTGACGCATCGCCGCATCGACGATAGGAAAGCCCGTTCGCCCTTGCTTCCATCGCGCGAATTGCAGCTCATCACCATTCCACGTAATAGAATCAGTCCAGCTCTGGAAGCCTTTTCCTTTACTAATATCTGGGTAAGACGCAGTAATATGCTGATAGAACTCACGCCAAATCAGCTCTGATAACCATACGTGAGCACCGCCACCACTCTTATCAAGGCAGTTCTGGTTTTCGGAAAACAACCTTGCTAGGCACTGTCGCGGTGATATCGCACCAATCGCCAAGTACGGTGAAAGTTGGCTAGTCGCTGGAATAGCGGGAAAGTCTCTTGAAGCTTCGTACTGCTCTACGCGATACCTGCAGAAATCACGCATTCGCTGAATGATAGTGTTGTCGTCAATTGGCCAACCCACTGAATCATCTTGGTGATAATGAAACTCGATGCTGCTTGGCTGCTTCAATAAAGCCTGCACAGTAGCATTAATTTGAACCGGTTCAGGTGTTCCTATGGGTGCCACATTTTCGCGTTGTAACCTTGCTATCCACGCCTTTTTGAATGGTGTAAAAACACGATAGACATTCCCCGCGCCATTAATGACAGATCCTGGAGGGAAGATGCATTTGTAATCAAACACATTGAGCTTAGTGCTGGTTAAACTGAGAAGACCTGCTATCGAATTATCGCGATTGACTTCATCAAGTTCATGGTCACGAATACAATAAATATCAGCAATTTGATACTGTTGGCAAAGCTGTGCCAATGACGGATTAATGTCACTAAATGTATTCACAGTCCGGAACAGCAATGGGATATTGAGCGCTTCTAGATCTTGCTGTAGCACCATCAAACGACGTCTGATTAGGTCGGCCTGAATGGGAGCCATACCATGAGATTTCCACTGAATCGGCGTTTCGTAGTAAATGGCCATAACAGGCTCACCACTTTTGCACGCTTCGGTCAGTGCAATGTTGTCTTTTACTCGCAAATCTCTTCTGAACCAAACTAGCTTCATTTTTGATGCTCCAGATTTTCTTTCGCTGACAGGGTTGCTGAATTCACCAGCTCGGGGTGGATAAGTCGACACTCTCCCAGCAGTTCAGTAATCAGCACTGTGCTCGCTAATACACTTTCAACTTCGCGCTTTAACGATGCCGTAAACGAACAATCGGAATAGATAACCATTTTCTCTGTGTGTTGTTCTATTAACGTTTTATGAAGAGCAGCTAAACCTATACCCGCCCCCTCCACAACAGTGACGCTGTAACCTTTGGATTGAAGCAACAGTGCATGAAGATAAACTCGGTGCGCTTTATTTCCTTGTACGGCAACCATCCAGCAGGGTTTCTTCGTTGATGCTTTTTGATTGTTATGCAAACAATGAACCAACACATACGCCAGCGAAGTACACCAGAAGCTATCGCACATTTTCATTACGTCTGTATTCTGTTCGCTAAACCAATCACTTAACGGATCAAGCACTGTCGTTTTCAACGTCGATATGGGGTAGTTCTTAGTCAGTTCTGACAGGCAATTATTGACGAATCTTGCGTCAAACCGCATGACAGCATCTTTCAGCATCGCGACTTCCGGCAAGTTTTGTGCACTCTCTGCACTCACCACATCATGTTTGCCTAACAACTGTTTCACTTGGCTAACCGCAACACCTTTATGCAGCCATGAAAGTATCTCTTTTATACGTTCAACATCGTGCTCACTGTATAATCGGTGCCCTTTCGGCGTTCGTTGTGGCTTTAAAAGCCCATATCGGCGTTGCCATGCTCGTAGCGTGACGGTATTGACGCCAGTGCGCTCAGACACCTCACCAATCGCTAATGGCGTTTTGTCAGAGCCCATAACGCAATCTCAAACTTTCTGGGTAAGGGTTTAGGTAACTCTGATGTTGGAGATAGTCATCTGGGTGCTGCTGTAGATGGTGATTTATCAGCGTTAATGGTGCCAATAAAGGCATGATGCCTTGGCGATAAGAATGGATAAGCCCTGACAGTTCTTCTTTTTCCTTTTTGTCCAAATCACGTTTGAAATAACCTTGCAAATGCATTAGTACATTGGTGTTATTTTTTCGGCTAGCGCGATTGGCAATGGCTTGCATAAACAACGTGCGATATTCGATATAGAATTCATCGATATCATGATCAGCAATAGTGGCGACAAATTTACCCAAGGATTTGTAATCTAGCGGGCTATGCGCCATCAGTACAAGTTTGTAACGGGAATGAAACTCAACAATGGCACGGCGAGTAATCCCCTCTGCCATCGAATCGTATAAATCTCTCAATGCGAAAATTCGGAAGACGAAATTTTCACGCAATACTGGGTCATGAAGTCGACCATCTTCTTCAATAGGCAACCATGGCATGCGCTTCATCAGTTGTTTGGTGTACAGGCCGACACCAATTTTTTCTGCCGACACGTAGCCGTTCTCGCGATAAACCTTTACGCGTTCCATGCCACAGGTTGGTGACTTTGCGCATACCACATACCCACACAGATCCATCGTCGCGAGATGGTCAGCCTTCTTGCGACTGAACGCTTCCATTTTCTCGGTGTGGTCAACGTCCGCATTTTTCGTCTCAACCAAACGTATACCAATCTCGTCACCACGATCCAAAAGTCGGATAGTGGGACGAGGGACAGGTAGGCCAATACCGACTTCTGGACAAACAGGGACAAACTCAATGAACGGCGATAATTGTTCACAAATGAATTGATTACGTTTGTGACCGCTATCGAAACGGACATTGTCTCCAATGACACATGCACTGACACCCAATTTTATGCTCATATCTTTCTCCCTGTTGTACATGTTTTATTATTTGTACAAGTTAACTGTAATAATGGATCACAGTTGTACGAATTTATTTTGGTGTATAGGTAACAAAAAGGCGCACCATCACAAAAAATGATGGTGCGCCTCGTACTTATTGATAATTCAGTAATTTACTAATCGGTCACCGCTGCTTTTTCTGCGGTAATGGCCGATTCTATCTGTACTTCAAACGCTTTAAGTCGCTTGTAAATGGACATCAGTTCGACAATGGTACTCCACGAGTGCACCAAGAATTGAAACGATTCTTCCACCTTACCAAATGCGCGCAGGATCTGTTGCAACACCCCTAAGGTGATTGCGCCAGAGACAATCGTTGGCCCCATAAAGATATACGGCATGATCACGGTATACTGAATGTACGACCACTTGGCGACATCAAAATAAAGGTAGTGACGATAGAGATTGAAGTAATTTCGACGGACGTTAACAAAGAGTTCTTTTACTGTTTCAGGTTCAGCGCGAGATTCATGATCTTCACCAAGCACCAATTCTTTTCGATACGCTGCTTCTACTTTTTGGTTTTTGAATTCCAAACCCGGAAGCTTGATTCCAACCACAGCCAACAAAACAGTGCCAAAAATTGCAGACAGGATAGCCAAATAGACCAGTGAATGATCCACCTTTCCTATCCAAGGTAACTCAGTGACGCTCTCACTTAAGGTCCAAAGGATGGGCAAAAATGCTATCAATGTCATGATTGAGCGCATGAAGCTCACGCCCAACCCTTCTACGATACGAGCAAAACGCATGGTGTCTTCCTGAACACGCTGAGAAGCACCTTCAATGTGGTGGATTTTGCTCCAATGACGCATGTAATAGTCGTTCATCGCTGTACGCCAGCGGAACACGTAGTGACGAACAAAGAATTCAAGCGCAACGGCAATAACAATATAGATCGACACAATATTGAAAAATTCGATACAGCCCGCTAGAAATTCCTCAAACTCAACAGCGTTTGGGGTGGTCAGCGCCTCCTGCACAAGGTTATAAAATGAACCAAACCATTCATTGACTTGCACATCTATCTGAACTTTGTACCAAGTCACGTATAGGATCAAAGCAGTACCCAAGATAGACCACCGAAACCAACGTCTATCAAGAAAAAAAGATTTAAACATGAAAACACATCCTCTACATTTTGTGCGTACAGCTCTTTGAGTGCTTTATCCAAAAAGAGTTTATTTGTATGTATACCCGCCGCTTTTCCGCGTGCATAGTCCATTAGTGAGATAGACCCGTTTTGCACTAGGTTATTTCAAGTCTAGTCAGATAAATAGCCTTTCACTCAAAGATAACAAATTGATCTTATTGACCAATTTATCAAAAGCAAATGAATTTGAGCGTGATTTGCGACAGGTATTAGACAGATTGGGCAACTATCTGGGATAGCGACTAGGGTTGCGTAGGTTCAATGGTGAGAGGGAAATCATCATCTAATGAATCTTCTCCCAAGCTCTTCTTAAATACGTCAAAGGGAACAGGATCACCAAAATAAGAACCTTGAAGCATTTCGACACCCGCATGTATCAAATAGTCGGCTTGCACTTTGGTCTCAATTCCTTCTGCAACCACATGCAATCCCGACTCGCGTGAAAAAGCTAATATCGAATCCAAAATGGTATTTTTGAAATCCTCCAAACCAATACCATCAACAAACATTCGGTCAATTTTAATGGTGTCGATGTTTAAGATATGTAAGTAAGAGAACGCGCCATACCCCGTACCACAATCATCCAACTTTATCGAAATGCCTTTTTCTGTAAGCGTTTCGATGCAAATCGCAGCTTTATTGAGATCACCAAATTTAGTTCGTTCCGTGATTTCAAGCGACAATAAATGAGGATCGAGCCCATGCTCTTCCATTTTGTCGAGTAACTTCGTCGCCGTATCATTTTTTTCGAGATAGCTAGGTGACACATTAACGCTGACGAAAAAATACTTTGGTAATACCAATGTTTTAATATGATGCAAAACATTGTCCACCAGCTGATCGGTGATTTTATCAATTGAGCCATTCTGCTCGGCGAGAGGGATAAACGTATCAGGAGGGATATATTCGCCGGTGTTCGATAACCAACGAACCAATACTTCGGCGCCAACGATACGATAGCCGCCATCAACAGGACGCACAATCGGCTGATAAAACGGTATCAGGGCATTGGATTCAATCGCTTCATTGAGCAATCCAGTTAACCCTTTTCTATCAGATTGATTCAGTTCCACTCCCACTGCGATCAAGGCACCAAACAATATGACCAGTATGGAGAATAAATTAACTAAATCACCAACGAGATACTCAACGCCGTCTTCATTAATAAACAGTTTAACGCCAATATTATTACCGAGATCCCCATCAAATATTTCACGGTAAGGTAGCTCATTGCGTTGGTAAAGTGTGATGTCTCGGCCATTAACATTGGTGACCATGTAAAGGCATTTGTCGCAGTTTGACAGAAAGTTTCTCGGCTGCTCAAAAACGAATCTCAGCACGCCTTTTTGACTGTGAAGGCGCATTTCTTCAAATTGGCTTTCGCTTAAAATCAGGGAAACTTCCGAAAAAACAATTTCATTTTCTGGGGCGTACCCCATTAACGCGCGCCCCGCTTTTTCTTTGTTATAAATTGAACATGAACTGCCGTCACTGAGGTGAAGATCAACATATTCAATAAAAATATTACCTGTTCCTGCCTGGCTCATCAGCTCGATATCATCATCGTCACAATGAAAAAGCAATTGCTCAGATAACGCGCGCATTTGTTCGAAGCTTTGTCGATAAAGCTCAGTGTATAGCTGCGAAAGAACCGAAACATCTTCCTGTATTTTTTTCTGCACAAGCCAGTTTGAAACGGCAACCTGAGAAAAGTAGGCAAAAAGTATCGATACAAATATTATAATTAGCGCTTTACTGTGTTTTTCAAGCCATTCCACTGAGGCTACCGTTTAATCCCTGCACGTTGACACTAAGAATAGGACAATTGGAACGTATAAATATGTAAATAATCGAGACTAATGAGTGATTTTTCTTCATGTCTGCAATTTTTGCCCGGATATATCACCTAGCAACATGTGATAAAGTCGAACGCAGATATTTCTGCCTCTTCTATCAAGATGCATAATAAATAAGATGTATAGCGACTATGGCTCATAAACACTTTACACCGCCTGTTGTTCTTTCTATCGCAGGTTCAGACAGTTCCGCAGGTGCAGGTATTCAAGCTGACCTAAAAACCATTTCGGCAAATGGCGGCTATGCATGCACAGTTATTACGGCAGTGACTGCACAAAACACACAAGGTGTTTACGATGTTTGTCCCCTTTCTCCCGCGAGCGTTGCCGCTCAGATTGACGCAATTTTTGCGGATTTTAATGTTGCAGCCGTTAAAATTGGAATGCTAGCAAACGTCGATATCGCAAAAGTTGTTGTCGACAAGCTCACCATGTATGCCGCCAAGAACGTTGTTGTCGATCCAGTCATGCTATCAACCAGTGGACGAGAATTACTTTGCGAAGAGGCAATAGCTTACTGCAAAGCCCATTTATACCCACTTGCGACACTGCTCACGCCTAATATCCCAGAGTTTATGGCGTTAACAGGCAATATCGAACTCAACGATTTCACACAGACATCGCACAATGAAAATGTATACGAACTCGCTAGACAACAGTTAGGCTGCCAATGGCTCCTTATCAAGGGAGGACACGGCGTCGACCCAGCATTGTCGACCGACCAATTGGTCGGACAACACTACATTCAATGCTTTTCAGCACCACGTATTCAATCACGCAATACCCATGGCACGGGCTGTACCCTGTCTTCGGCTATTGCGACTAGCCTTGCTAAGGGCATGTCAATGGCTGAGGCTGTAGAACACAGTAAACGCTATTTGACCCTCGCCATTATCAATGCAAGTCATCTCGAACTTGGCCAAGGTCATGGAGCATTGCAACATTTCCCGATTGCGACCTCTCCTGAACAATATGCAAATTGATCCAATTATCACGCTTAGCCTTGCAATCGCTTTTTCATCACAGATAGCACTAAGCATCTTTAAAATCAGGGACTTTTCAGCTCTCTACGTTGCGATTTGACTGTTATGACATAGACTTATTTTTGAGACCATAGACTCTTAATTAAGGTTATGACTTTTGCAGCCAGCCATGTACCACACCGAGCAAACATCTGAGCAGTCACCCTACTCTCCTCGCTTGTCATCCTTAGCGGCTATTGCGCTTGTTTGTTCGTTGATACTCATTTTCACCTTTACGCTTTACCACAGCGCGCAATCACGTCAGCACGAGCTTAAAAATCACATGCTTAACGTTGAGATAAATCGAGTTCAACGTGCCATCGAAGTCAACCTACAAAAAGAAGCCTATTTTTTGGTTTGGCTTGCAAATACCTTGCAGAATAAAGGCAAAATTGATGACCGAGTTTGGAAACGAACCACGGCAGGGATTCGCTCAACATTTCCTTTTTTCGCTGGCGTGTACTGGCTTGACGCAGAAAGTACCGTCCAATGGACAACGCCAACCAATTTTACCCCCTACCCGACAAACGCTAATTGGGAAGCCTCGAGTTCAGTAAAACTCAACGCAATGCCTGTGCTGTCAAGACTATCAACCTCCACGGTTCATCCTGCCCCAAATGGTAGATTGGCAATTGAAATGCTTCATCCCGTTGTGTTTGATGGTGAAATAGCCGGTCATCTCGGTGCCAGTTACAACATCAAGATGATGGTTGAAGCCATTGCGGCGGAATTTCTGCGACCTGGACAAAACTTAGTGTTGAGTGATGGAGCCAGACCATTTATCGGAGAGCTTCCCACGGCTGCTGGAGCGATGGTGAATACGGTTGCACTCAATGCGCTTAATGGTCAATGGCAATTGACTGTTTGGCAAAGCAAAGAGGCAGAGCACACCTATTTTTCGCTGCCTATATTGATTTTCATTGCGGGAATTGTGGTCACAGCATTGGTTGCCATGTCTCTATACCTACTCGAAGTCAATATTATCGGAAGACGCGCTGAGTCCAGCATGGTCTCGATGCTTAAAGAAGAAATAACACAGCGTCGAGAGGCTGAAGCGCAACTCAAGTTTACCGCTAATCACGACCCACAAACGCATCTGCCTAATCGATTCGCCATGGAACAATATTTAAATAGAAACCTTCGTTCAGATCACGACATGGTATTGATGTGTGTGTCCCTCGATAAATTTCAAGAAATCAATGACATGTATGGACACCTGGTGGCTGACCAGTTGTTGTTTGAAGCGGCGAAACGGTTCAAATCCGTGCTGCCGCCCCACGCAATTTTGGCAAGAATTAGGAACGACCAGTTTATGGTTGCCTGCGCGGGTATGTCGCAATTGGAAGCGGAAATGCAAGCCAATCAGCTGCGAATGTGCTTGGAAGAAGAATTCTACATCGAAGACAACGACATTCTGACAACTTGTGCAATAGGTATCGCTTATCGTTACAACAATGAACTTCTCGCCGATGACATGCTTCGCCACGCCGACACTGCCGCGAACAAAGCGAAAGCTTTAGGAAGCCGTAAGGTAGTGGCTTACAACCAGACCATGCAAGAGCAACTGAATCGTAAAAAAGAGCTTGAGCGAGCTATACGACAAGCGATCAATAATGATGAACTAAAACTGCATTTTCAACCTCAAGTTGATTTGCGGACACGTCAGATTGTCGGCGTAGAAGCTTTAGTTCGTTGGGAGTCTCAAAATGGCGTCGCCATCAGTACGGATGTCATTATTCAAACCGCTGAAGAAACAGGCTTGATGCAACGCCTGGGTCATTGGGTTGTTGATACAGCGTTGAAAGAGTTTTCCAGAATGCTTGATGAGCGCTGTGCGCCCAAATGTATTGCCATCAATGTGTCTGGTCATGAATTTCAAGACGGGTATTTAGCTGACTATGTGATACGTTCTGTGAACCGCTATGACATACCCGCATCTCGAGTACAAATCGAACTCACTGAACAAGTGTTTATCGAAAACCTTGAACGTAACCAGCATATTCTTAATCGACTGACCGCCTCTGGCATTAGTCTCGCCATTGATGATTTTGGCACGGGGTACTCTTCGTTGGCATACCTCAAACACTTCCCTGTCAACACCGTCAAGATTGACCGCGGTTTCATTAAAGACCTGCCCCAGTCAAAAGATGATTTAGTCATATGTCAGGCCGTAGTTAGCATGGCGAACTTGTTACAATTGAAAGTGGTTGCGGAAGGTGTTGAAACGATCGATCAACAGGAATTGCTCAGAAATATCGGCTGTAATTTCGCTCAAGGTCACTTTTACTATGAACCAATGAGTGCAGACGATTTAATGGTGGTGCTCAAGAAACAAAGAGCCGGGCGTCTCTACCCGGCTTCTTAATCTTTTCAGCTTCATCGCATTTCAGCCAGAACGACTTGATGACTATTTTTTTAGCTGCAAAATGCAAAGCATTTTGGCTAGTTGGTTGCAGTTTTCCAAATTTCAGGTTGGATTGATACCACCGTATCGCCAATTGAAAACCACACCTGATCATCTTCAATCGTTGCCTGAATCGACATGCTGCGAGACAAACTTGTCCCCGCCGCATCCAACACTTCATCCATGATATTAATCACGGTCAAATTCTTGAAGGGATGCAACTTGTTTAACAGTTGCGTTTTCCACACTCTCGCTGCGTGATCATCGTAGGTGAACAACACGACGTCTTTCGCCAGCGAACAGGCTTTCTTCAGGCGCTTTTCATCCGGCAAACCGAGTTCAACCCAAAGCTCAATCTCGTCGCTATAATTTTTGATCCATAGCTCAGGTTCTGATTCGTCACTCAGGCCTTTTGTAAATTGCAAACGTTCATCCGCATATAACGTCCACGCAAGAAGACGAAGCATCATGCGCTTATTCGTTTCGGATGGGTGCTGCGCCAACGTAACAGCGTGGTCGAGGTACACGCCTCTCGACATATCTGCTACGTTAATTGACGCTTTATACACCGTTGCTTTAAGTGCCATGGTATTTCCTAGATTAAATGCTGTCGTTAAATAAGACCGTGATAAGGTCGCTTTCTGTGCAAAGGCGCTCCTTGTCTCTCTTGGTCAGCCGCTTTATTTTCCACTCAAGCGACATAGCCTTTTGCTTATTCCCTACTTCATAAGACCAAGCAAGCGTGAGAGGTTGTTTTCCTCTCAAATACTTAGCAGTTTTCGTGCCGTTTTTTTGGTGTTCGCCAAATCGCCGCTCTACATCGGTTGTGACACCACAGTAGAGCGCGTTGTCTCGTGTTCGGATGAGATAAACAGACCAAGAAGGAAAATCGTCGGGCGTTTGCTCGGCAGGTATTGATTCCATCGGGTTAAACGAATTCGCTATTCGGCGTCTTATTGAAGCAGTTCATTGACCAGTGCTTTCAGTTCCGCCACTTCTCGCTCCAACGCTTCAACACGTGTAGTCAGTGAAGTATCTGCCACTTCCGTGGAAGCAACAAACGCTGTCGTCTCTGGTGTATCAGAACCAAAAAGGTGAGTATATCGGCTTTCTCGTTTACCCGGTTCACGCGGAAGCTGCGCAACGTACCCTTTTTCAATCAAGGTTACCAGCGCTGATTCCACGTCTTTCATCTCAGAGAATTCACACAGGCGGTTAGTACGAGTACGAAGTTCACCTGGCGTTTGTGGTCCACGGAGCAAAAGTACACAAATAATGCCCTTCTGCTGTACCGTAAACTGCAAGGTACCAAACTCTGTGTTGCAGAATCGGTGTTGATATTTGGTCACTCGGCTACCAAAACCTTCCACGTCACTGACCATGCGTTTCGCTTTCAGTTGCTCAACCGTATCCATCACTTCTGCATCAGTCAGTGAGTAGACAGGGTCACGATTACTTTTCTGATTTGCCGCAGTGGTCAAGCTGTTCAGTGTGAGTGGGTAAAGTTCAGGTGTTGTCACTTCTTTTTCAAGCAAGCAGCCGATAACACGCGCTTCGTAGGGAGTAAGTTCAATCGCCATGGTAATGCCTCTGAATAAATCCTTATAACTCGAGGTTATAGCAATCAACCGACAGGTCATCAATCACTTCTGTCGATAAACGCGCAAATGGCACTGACGACTGATAGATATTTCACCAATTTACCTTTTTGAGCATGGATACCCGAGCAATCGTTGGAAAAATCATCATTATTACCGAACACTCTCCTGCAAGTTTGTCGCAACGATGTGATTTCGCCTCAATCACGAAAATTTTTGTCACGTCATTAATAGAAATTCATATAAGATCCGACCAATATTCTAATTTTGTAGTAGTCACTTCTCTCACATTGGTGTGGAAGCGATTTAAGGAGATGAAAATGGGGCTGTTTGGTAAAAGCGCTGCGTCTATGCCGTCGATGTCACTGGTTGCGAAACAATGCCGAGTTTTTGGCGAGTTTGATTTGGACGGTGACATTCAGTTCGATGGTCAGGGTGAAGGTACTATCATCCGTGCCCGCAATGTTGTCATCTCTTCAACAGGTCATTTTAAAGGTGACATTTACGCCGAACACGTCACTATTAATGGTTTCGTCGAAGGCTCATGCGTTGCGCGTGAAGTGAATATTCTCGGCAACGGCAAAATGAAAGGCCAAATCGAAAGTGAGCAGCTCACCATCGAAAAAGGTGGCTGTTTGATGGGCGAAAACAAGCTAAAAGATGAGCCATCACTGACAGTGGTGAATGAAGATAACACGACGAAGTCTCAGTCTTCATCTGAGTCTAAAAAGGCTCAAGCATCTGCCTAACACGTTATATTGCTTTAATCGTCGACACTCGATAGTCGATTTGGCTATCTTCTGTTGACTTCACCTTCAAGCGAGATAGGATGCGCAGTTTTGTGCATTATCAGGAATTAAAGAGATGTCTGAACAAGCTACCCCAACTCTAGAAACTGTGAACCTGGAAGATCTATCTGCAGAGCTTCAACAAGTTATCAAATACGAAAAAGTTCCAGTTGAGCTATTCAACATGCTAGCGTCTGTTCATGAAGCATCAGAAGACGTTGTTCGCGAAACTTGGAATACAATGCCAGCAAGTGCGCAGAACATTCTTGATAACTTCGAGCAATTCCATGCGCTGGTTAGCCTAAGCCAAAGCTATGCAGGTATCGATTTCATGACTGAAGCCCAGGACATGAAATTTGACGACATGACTGACGAGCAAACACAAGATTACAAAGCAGGCTTGCTCGACAAACTGCTTCATAACTGTGTGAAAGATTTGGCAAAACAGCTAAAACAAGCACGTTTGAAGCCAGTAATGAAGCGTGAATTCCGTGAGATTTTCACCAAGTAATTCGTTATATAGCGTTAAAAACTGTAGCTAAAAAAAGAGGTGACACTGTCACCTCTTTTTTTTACCCAAATGTCAGTCCTGGTCGCATTGGCCATTCTGACACTGAAAACTACGTGCGAAAAAGTACCTTCACAACGTGCCAACCAAACTTGGTTTTCACGAGGTGTGGGGTCAATACTTCTCCGGTAAAGCAGATTTTATCAAACTGTGGCACCATCTGCCCACGTCGAAACTCACCCAAATCACCACCTTTCTTACCCGACGGACACGTAGAGTATTTCTTCGCAAGCGTTTGAAATTTTGCGCCTTTCTTGAGTTGAGCCATGATGTCATCAGCTTGTTCTTTATGCTTCACCAAAATGTGAAGTGCATGTGCAGTGCTGGCCATAACGCACCCCTATTCTACTGCTATTTCGATATGGGCGCTGATTATACCCATATCACGCTCGCTGTCACACGTCGCGTTTAGGTGGAAGCTCTGCAAGCGGCAACCAATTCACCTCAACCCCCGCTTGTTCGAACATCTCGGCGCTAACTTTGATTTTCTCACCCCATCGAGACAGAAAATCTTCACTCTGCTCTGGGCAAAATACCTTGGTCATGCCCGTTTGAATAATTTTCGCCGCACAATTTGGACAAGGAAAGTGCGTGACCCAAATTTCGCACTCAAACAAATCACGTTTAGCAAACAAGATGGCATTCTCTTCTGCATGCAGCGTTTTCAGCAGTTTCATTTCGCGGTCATCGGTGTCAGCACTGTCCGATATACCATGTGGATAGCCATTAAAGCCCACTGATACGATGCGATTACCTTTGGTAATGACCGCGCCGACTTGTGTTGATGGGTCTTTACTCCATGAACCGACAAGTTCCGCCATTTGATAAAAACGTACTGCCCATTTCGAGATCATTGTATTTCCAATATGTTACCCATTCGTAATGGGTCTATTTTGCAAAACTGCTGCCAATAGCTCAACACAAAAAAGCGACCTTATTCGGTCGCTCTTTGATTATTTCACTATTTTCTAAAAAGCAGCGCTGTTTATCACTAGGTGCGTCAGGATAGAAGCGACGTAACCTAACAGAATAACGGGTGCCCACTTAAGGTGACCGAAGAAGGTATACATGCCTCTCGCCTGCCCCATCAAAGCCACACCGGCAGCTGAACCTAGTGATAGCAAGCTACCACCAACACCCGCCGTCAACGTCACCAACAACCAATTGCCAAGTGACATATCAGGTTGCATCGTTAGCACCGCAAACATCACGGGAATGTTGTCTACAACAGCGGAAAGTAAGCCCACAATGGTATTGGCCCAAATTGGGTCCCATTCCAAATACATAACATTGGAAACAAGACTCAAATAGCCAATCAGACTCAAGCCGCCTACACACATCACAACGCCGTAGAAAAACAATAACGTATCCCACTCCGCATGGGACACTCTTCGAAACACATCAAACGGCACCACGGAGCCCAAGCGCTTAAGTGCTGCTTCATCATGTTTAGCTTGCGCTTCTGCTCGCTTTCTTGCCAAAGAACGAGGCAAGGTTTTGCGGAGGTAGAATCCAAAGAATTGTAAGTAAGCTAAACCCATCATCATGCCGATGACAGGTGGGAAATGAACAAGGCCATGGAAACCAACAGCAGTGACAATCGTGAGTAAGAACAAAACGACAATACGCTTAGCACCTCGCTTAACGTCGACAAACTCTTGAACCACATTGGGTTGTTCTTTAGGAATGAACAACGACATGATAAATGCAGGGATCACATAGTTGACCACTGATGGAATAAACAAGCTACCGAACTCAGTAAAGTTCACAATGCCCGCCTGCCAGACCATTAGCGTTGTAATGTCGCCAAATGGACTAAATGCCCCACCTGCATTGGCAGCAACAACAATGTTGATACAAGCAATATTTATAAAGCGCGGGTTGTCTGCCCCTATTTTCATCACCACAGTACACATGAGAAGCGCAGTGGTGAGGTTATCGGCAATAGGAGAAATAAAGAATGAGAGAATGCCGGTAATCCAGAATAACTGCCGCAGGTCATATCCTTTTCCAAGGATCCAAGCTTTTAAGCCATCAAATAAGCGCCTCTCTTCCATGGCCGATATGTAGGTCATCGCAACCAGCAGGAAAAGCATCAGCTCTGCGTATTCCAATAAGTTGTGTTCGATCGCGGCTTTCGCAACCTCGATATCCCCAGAATGGCTATAAGTAAAGCCGATCAGGAGCCAGATCAAACCGGCGGCTAGCAAAACAGGTTTTGATTTTCTCAAGTGCAGCTGTTCTTCCAGCATCACTAAAGTGTAAGCAGCTGCAAATATAAGAAGGGAGATATAACCCACGTATGAGTCTGTTAAATCGAGATAGTTGGCATCACTGCCAGATGCGAACACATTGCTAGAAAATAGCAATGCTAACGCGAGTAAAAGCTTCATCCTTGTGCCTCCGAGCAAACTAGAATTATTCCAATGCAGGGGGCAATGACACACGCACGATCTCGTATCTCATTTTCGTTAACGCATTACCCCAATTGGCCAAATCTCAATATTATTGATTTGTAGTAATGTCACCTAACAAGTGTTGAGTTAGGCGCAGAGACTGGCTATTGCGAGAAATAGTATATGCAGAAAGAGATAATTGCAGAGTAAATGTGTTGCTTTTAGGCTTGCCCCACAAACATGCTTATATTTCCACCAATGCTGTAAAGCGTGTTGGTAAATGAGAGCAGGATCTTTCATTTCAAAGTCAAAAGGTGATATCAGCCTAAAATTAATTTGTGAAATGGGCGAATACGTTGACTCGGTTTACAGTGTAAAAATTGCGCTGTTAACCTGCAAAGATCAAACTTTTTCATAAAAAGCCCACTCATCCACATAAACTCCAATGTGACAAGCTATTCACCACCCTGCAACCAAAAACCAGTTATATATCTACATTATCAGTTTAATTAAGGTTAATTGTTCGACATTTTAAATTATTGGGTATAGTTTAGCTTTTGTATATTTCTCTATTTTATTCATGGGCTTAACAGTAAATATGCGCATATAAGCACTACGTTTTATTGACCATCACTCTTAGACTGCAACTTTAGTGACTGATTTAACGCGGGATTTTGGATATAACAATGGATTAACACGTGACAGCTAGATTGGTGTGCTGCCAATTGTCACTTATCAGGGAGAACGAGATGAACATTTCCAAACTACTTTTATCGGCTTGCTGTGCCACTACACTGTTTACTGCACCTTTTGTGGTCTCGGCAGAAACAGCGAAAGTCGCCGTTTCACAAATCGTGGAACACCCTGCTCTTGATGCAACGCGCCAAGGACTGTTAGATGGTCTAAAAGCGAAAGGCTATGTTGACGGTGAAAACCTCGAGTTTTCATACCAAACCGCTCAAGGCAACCCTGCTATTGCGGTACAAATCGCTCGCCAGTATGTAGGTGAAAGCCCTGATGTTCTCGTCGGTATTGCCACACCTTCAGCTCAAGCATTGGTTGCAGCCACAAAATCTATTCCTGTCGTATTCACTGCCGTTACCGACCCTGTTGGCGCAAGACTGATTAAAGATATGGCGAAACCAAGTGCCAATGTCACTGGTTTATCTGATCTTTCTCCCGTTGCTCAACACGTGGCTTTGGCTAAAGAACTTCTTCCAAACATGACAACCATTGGTGTGGTATA
Source organism: Enterovibrio sp. FF113 (assembly GCF_041439165.1). Lineage (NCBI taxonomy): Bacteria > Pseudomonadati > Pseudomonadota > Gammaproteobacteria > Vibrionales > Vibrionaceae > Enterovibrio > Enterovibrio sp. FF113. Next base: position 111,791 of record NZ_JBGONO010000001.1, read on the forward strand.
TAACCCGGGCGAATCTAATGCCGTCGCACTGGTTGAATTACTCCGCGAAGCCGCAGACCAACAAGGCCTGAAAGTTGTTGAAGGTACCGCGCTAAGAAGTGCTGACGTGCAATCTGCGGCACAAATTGTTGCCTCTAAGTCTGACGTCATTTATGCACCAACAGACAATACAGTGGCGAGTGCGATTGATGGTCTTGTTAACGCAGCAAACCAAGCGAAAAAGCCCGTCATTGGCGGCGCGACTTCTTACATTCCTAACGGTGCAGTTGCTGCGCTTGGATTTGACTACTACCAAATCGGTGTTCAAACCGCTGACTATGTTGCCGCTCTACTCGATGGTAAAGAAGTGGCAGCATTGCCAGCCAAGGTAGCCGTAGGTTCTGATCTGGTGATTAACTTGAAAGCGGCACAGAAATTGGGAATAACTGTTCCTCAAACGCTGCTTGATCGCGCAACCTCTGTAGAAAAGTAATAGGTAGGAGCAATACATGACCTCAATTGCCTTCTTCGGCACACTGGAAGTAGGTCTGGTTTATGGCCTAGTCGCACTAGGCGTATATCTTACCTTTCGGGTTCTCGATTTTCCGGATCTGACTGTAGATGGCAGCTTCCCTATGGGAGCTGCTGTTGCAGCCACGCTCATCATTTCCGGTATTGACCCATGGATCGCGACATTCGCGGCCATTTTCGCTGGTGCAGCAACAGGACTTATTACCGCATTTCTTACCGTGAAATGCGGCATTCTGAACCTGCTCGCCAGTATTCTTACCATGATTGCGGCGTTTTCTATCAATATTCGAATCATGGGTCGTCCGAACATTGCTCTACTCGGTGTCGATACGATTCTAACGCCGTTTGAGAATATGGGTATAGACCCTGTTTATGCTCGCCCGCTGGTCGTCTTCATTCTTGTATTACTCAGCGCCCTGTTTGTGATTCGCTTACTGGCGAGTGATTTTGGCTTGGGTCTTCGTGCCACAGGCGTCAATGCTCGAATGGTGAAAGCACAAGGCGGTAGCACTGCCTTTTACACGTATTTTGGTCTCGCCATTTCAAATGGTTTTGTCGGCTTTTCAGGGGCGCTATTCGCGCAAACTAACAGCTTCGCGGATGTCACGTCGGGCGTCGGTACCATTGTTGTTGGCCTCGCCTCTGTCATCTTGGGTCAAACCCTGATCCCTGGTCGCAAGGTATGGGTGGCCGTTGTTGCCGTCATCTTAGGTTCAGTGCTCTACCGTCTTGCCGTGGCATTCGCATTAAGCTCTGGCATGTTTGGTTTGAAAGCGTCTGATCTTAATCTGGTGACCGCGTTGTTGGTCGCACTAGCATTGATTGCGCCAAAAGCGCGCGAACAATACCAAAAGAACAAGAAAATGAAAGATGCTGGGGTGGCGAAATGATTGAACTGAAAGACATTCAAGTCACTTTTAATCCTGGCACTGTGCTGGAAAACCGTGCGCTTCGTAGCGTGTCACTCACCGTTCCTAAAAATCAGTTTCTCACCATTATTGGTTCAAATGGTGCAGGTAAATCGACGTTACTTGGCGCTGTCAGCGGTGAAACACCGATGGTTGGTGGTCAAGTCATCATTGATGGCATCGATGTAACCAAGCAACAAGTCCACCAGCGCGCCAGTTTAGCGGCGCGCGTTTTTCAAGATCCATTGGCGGGTACGTGCGCCTCATTAACGATCGAAGAAAATCTCGCACTGGCATTTAAACGGGGCTCTTACAGAGGCTGGCATAAAGCACTGACAAAGAATCGACGTGAGATCTTTAGAGATCGAATTTCTATTCTCGGATTAGGTTTGGAAGATCGTCTTAGCGATAGCATCGGCCTGCTCTCTGGCGGTCAACGCCAAGCGGTTAGCCTCGTCATGGCAACACTGTCTGACAGTAAGCTGTTGCTGCTTGATGAGCACACCGCTGCGCTCGATCCACGCATGGCTGCATTTGTCATCGACTTAACCAAGAAAGTCATCACCGAGTTCGGTTTGACGGCCTTAATGGTTACCCACTCAATGAAAGATGCTCTTGCCTGTGGCGATCGCACTGTCATGCTTCACCAAGGTGAAATTGTGTTGGATGTTGCTGGGGACAAACGCGCTAACATGGGTGTACCCGATCTACTGGAAATGTTCAGTAAAGTGCGTGGTGAAGAACTGGCTGATGACAGTTTGCTTCTTAGCTAACATCGACTTGTTTTTTGAACCAACGAACACGAAAGCGGCTTAGGCCGCTTTTTTTCGTTTTACGCGTTCTCAATGACGCATTTTTGATAATGGTGTTAATACGCGACTAAGGACATGTCTTCGGGTATGTCTTCGGGCATGCAAAGACGATAGTCTGAATTAAACAAGATGAACAAAGGCATGATGATGGTCAGTCTCGAATTTCTTATAACATCTTTAGTCGTTGTCCTAATACCTGGTACCGGTGTGTTATATACCGTCTCTACTGGTCTACTCTTGGGCTTACGGGCAAGCATCTGGGCCTCTGTAGGATGCACATTTGGTATTATCCCATCACTCATAGCGAGTATCACTGGCCTTGCGATCATTCTTCACACTAGCGCATTAGCTTTTCAGATCGTGAAATATGCGGGTGTTGCCTACTTGTTGTATTTGGCGATCTCTATGTGGCGCGCAAGTGGTGCACTCGCAATAGATGAAAAAGCCGAAAAGAAAAGCATGTACAACATTGCCATAAAAGGCTGCTTGATGAACATTCTCAACCCAAAACTAACGGTGTTTTTCATGGCATTCTTGCCACAATTTGTTCCACCAAATGTCGTAGACCCAACCGTCTACATGCTACTTTTGGGTAGCATTTTTATGGCCATGACCTTTTTTGTATTCATCCTCTACGGCGCACTGGCGGTAAGTGTTAGGGATATTATTATCCATTCAAAACGCGTCTCTACCCTTCTGCAACGCGTCTTTGCGGGTAGCTTTGCGGCACTTGGTCTGAAATTGGCTCTGTCAGATAAGCAGTAATACCTATCGGATTAAGTAAGCGGTTAAATTTGCGCCGGGAAAATCGTCAAGAGCAAGGAAGAGAGTGCAGTAAAAAGCCCCATGTGCTGATCATGGGGCTCTATCAATTATATTTTGTACTCAAACTTAGAAGCGCTTCAACAAACGTCCCATCAGTGAAGGATGATAATCCCATACGTGATCAAACATGCTCATCAGTTTTGGGTTGCCGTATTTTGACAAGTTCACCGCATGAAAGCGATTGTGCTTTAGCTTCAGTGCGCTCACTTGCTCTTGCACTTCTCTAGGCTGCTCGGGTGCTATAAAATCCGAGATAACAACCAGATCGGCATTGCGGTATTTGTCCGTGCCCATTAAATCAATGGAATGAGTCAGCACAGGTGCGAGATCGGTTCCACCATGAAAACGGTAAGAAAGGAAATTGAGCGCCTCTTTCAAGCCCCCTTCTCCAGTCAATTCATAGCAAATATGATCAGTCGAGAAGATCATCACGGTGCAATCACGATCTTCCTTCACTGCGATTTGCATTAAAGAGTAAGCCATGGCTTTTGCGCATTGTTCTGGAAAGCCGCTCATTGAGCCTGACGCATCGACACAAATCAAAAACGGCCCTTTCTCAACCTCTATCTGTTTGCTCTCTGGCTTAAACGCTTTGATCTTGCGAAGTGATCGTTGCATGCCTTGCATGCGATAGGTCAGTAGTCGTTTGTCTGCAAAATGTTTGTAGAACAGCACTTCAAGAGCGGGTTCCGCCAAATAGATCATTTCGTTAGGGATCATTTTTTCAAGGTTGTCACTTTGGTGTATACCCACAATGTCGTCAGCGACATTATCCGCAGGCTCTTCCACCATTTTCAACTCTTCAGCTGGAGACCGATGCAGAGAAGGATCATCCACATCGTTAGCCATACGCCCCAACTTTTGGGCGATCTCTTGTAAGTCCTTATTGTCTTTCAAGAAAGCCACAAAATGCTTTAGTAATTCAACATCCGATTGCGTCATTTTTGACGAAGCTAAGTCCCAAAGACGCCCGACTTTTTCTAGTGTCCCGCGTTCTTCGACATTTTCTAACGTTTTGTAGGTTTCAATTCGCTGATAGAGCTCATTCAATAACTTATCGATGTGCGCTTCGAGCTCTTTTTGCTGTGCATTTTTGATCGATGACGCTAAATGCTCATACCATTTGTTGCAAAAATACGATTGGAACATCGGCGTTTCTTGGGAGGTATTCTTTTCCAGCATGCGACGCGCGGAGAGGTAAAATTCAGATTTCCCTTCAAGTTGCTTGATCATGCCTTTCGCGTTTTGGCTAAATTCATGCTGCGTAAGCTGAACGGCTTCTTGGTATAACGTAATTTCCAGCTTGAGTTCTTCAGTAATACAGTCGTTACTCAATCGACGCTTAACCGAATGTCGCCACTTGCGAATATGTCGACGAACCGCAGATTTTGCTGAAGGATTAGCTTCTGTCATTAAGAGAAGTTGCGGCTTCGCCATCACCTCTGAGACTGCATGTTCCAACATACCTGTTTCGGCGAGCATCATCCCTAGCTGCAAACTTTCTGGACTGATCACGATGCCTCCTTAAGCGAAGAATTCACTAAGCATTCGCACTCGAAATGCGCTCTTCTCGAATTTTGTCGTCTGACGCTGCAAAGACTCTTCTGCATCGGTAATGCTGTTTGCTAGAAGCTCCAGAAGCTCAGAGTTTGAAAAATGATGAGGCAAGGCGGCATTGAGCTGAACTCGTGCAATACGGATCAGGTGTTTTGCTTCTTCAATTTTCTTGATTGCGGCTTCGTTTTTGACCTGCCACTTTGCAAATGCCTCTTGATCGTTATCGTCCACACCCGCAATCGCAACAGGGACTGGACGATTCGCGATGTCTTTAATCATCAAGCTATGCTCACCATCTACATCAAATTTTAGCACACAGAGATTAGGGTTTTTATTTACGTACCCATAAACGTCACAAGCACCATTCTTAATCTTCTTCTCAAACTCTGTGGCGTCTACATAGACCCAACGACTGTCACCTTTTTCTTTTTCAGAAACAGACGGATTAGTATCTAGCATCACCAGTTTGATCAAATCGTTTGCCATGTTGACGGAATAGCGTCGTGCATGACTAAGGTCTACTTTATGCTTCTCTTTACGCATCGAAAGTTCTGTGTCGACATCATGTCCAATGGTTTCAATGATTTCCTCGGACAATGCTTTCACATCTTCACTGGCTTCAATCGCAATCGCCAACGATTCTTGTTGGTTAAAACATATCTGTTCAGCGAACTGACGCATGACGTTGCCGACCACAATACGAGATTCAGGGCTATGCCATAAGCATTCTTGCAAGAGGAGCAAGTCGACGGGATTCACGTCACTGCGACCATTGAAAAAGGCACTCGCTTTAAGCAAACGTACCGCCTTTTTCCAACGTCGATCAGAAATATAAAGCTCTTCTGAGGGAAAGGAATGACTCGGATCTTGCGCTTCTCGTTCCAACAGCATTTTCAGTGCATAAATTTTCTCAAAGACACTATCAGAAAGTGAGACTTGATCGATCTGATGCTGCCATTGCATGTATTCATGCGCTTTGATGGAAATATCTGAACCAATCTTGATGCGAGTCTCGCCCGTGTCACCGCTCAGAAGCCGCTTGAAATTACTTTTCTCTTGAATTCGATTGACGAAAATACGGACCAGCATGCGATCGTATAACGCATCAAGTCCACTATCAGGGTCTGGCAGCTCGTTCGATGCAGTGACGAGCAAACGCATGGGCACAGGGAGCACTTCGCTACCATTTCTAAATACTCTTTCGTTTACCACGGTCAGTAAGGTGTTCAAGATAGCGGGACCGGCTTTCCAGATTTCATCAAGAAACACGACATCAGCCGATGGCAAATATCCTTCGGTTAAGCGAACATATTTTCCATTGTCTTTCAGCTCTTGAATTGAAAGAGGCCCAAAAACTTCTTCAGGGGTAGAAAAACGCGTCATCAAGTACTCAAAAAACGTACTGTCATCAAACGCTTCAATCAGTCTTTTTGCAATGTAGCTTTTTGCTATCCCCGGCGGGCCTAGCAAAAAGACACTTTCACCACTCAGCGCAGCGAGCAAGCATAGGCGAATGGTGTTCTCTCGTTCATAAACGCCACTCGAGAGCGCTTGAACAAGCTTTTGAATTCGCTCAGGGAGTAAAACATTGTTTGTTGTCATCGCGATTTGATTCGTCAAGTTGCTGCTCCATATCGATTAATCAACAACATGAAACAGTCATAACACATTGTTAACATCTTGTAACCATTAATACTTGCTTACAAACTGTATATCACTTCATCTTTGACCTAATCCACCCTAAAAACTAAGTTCTCAGTTTTGCCGCTCAAGAAATAGCCATATTTATCGCCATTTCAATTGTTCAGCCAAACAAAAAAAACCTCCCAATGGGAGGCTTAAAAAGATTTTTAAAACCGCTAATAACAAACTTAGTCGCTATCAGAAACAACCGGAAGCGAGATATCGCTGCCCCACTCGGTCCAAGAGCCGTCGTAAACCATCACAGGCACATTCAACGCGAACTCGCTCGCCAACGTGAGAATGCACGCCGTCACGCCCGAACCACATGATGATACGTTGGGTAGGTCGGTCGAGAGCACCGACTTCAAACTCTCTTGAAGCTGCGCTTTGTCTTTAAATTTTCCGTTTTCAAGTAATTGACCAAATGGCAAATTCTTTGCGTTAGGCATATGACCGCTGCGCACACCAGGCCTAGGCTCAGTCACGCTCCCGTTAAATCGGTCGCTTGGTCGAACATCAATGACATTGAGCAATGACGATTCAATACCCGCTAGCAACGCTGATTTATCAATGACTCGCTCGGGCTGAAAGCTGGCTTTGTAAGTGCTGAATTCTGGCTCAGCCGGTGTTTGTGTATCTAATGGCCCGCCAATGGATTCCCAAGCAGGAAGGCCACCATCAAGCACGGCAACTGACTGGTGTCCCATGATTCTAAACATCCACCAGACACGTGGCGCAGAGAAGATGCCGACACTGTCATAAACCACCAGCGCATCAGTATTGTCTATGCCGAGCTTGCTAACGCATTCCTGAAAGTACTCTGGAGACGGCAAGGTGTGAGGCACGGGTGATGATTTATCTACGATTTCTTTATCGAAATCGAAGTACACCGCGCCGGGAATACGCTTAGTCGCCCATTCCTGCTTTCCATTTCTTGGGCTGCCCGGCATAAAAGTACTGGCATCTATCACTCTGAGATTCGGCGCACCTAGGTTACTTCGCAACCATTCAGCACTAATGAGTACATCATTTATCTGTAGCAAATCACTCTCCTTTGAAACCGCCATCGTCAGAACACCTTGAATGATATAGCATATGAGTTCTAACTATCATACGTCGCAGTATCGACGTTAATACCGTCGCTAATTCGATAATAAGGATTTTATGTTATCACGCAGAATTATTGGTGCTGCGATTCTTGTTTCGCCATTGCTTAGCTTTTCTCTTCAAGCGGCCTCAGTTTCTTTAACTTTTGATAATGATGGCGCGCTCGGTACCGACAGAGACTACACCAGTGGCCTTGGACTTCGTTGGTCTTCAGATCCTGCAACCATAGGGTACAGTGTTGAAATTGCATCCCAGATGTGGACGCCAACAAACATTGAATTCGAAACGCCGCAACCGAATGAACGCCCCTACGCAGGTTTGCTATACGCGCAAGGTCGTGCTTATCACCAAACCGACGTCAACGCCTATAAAGGCAGTTTGATGCTCGGTACCGTCGGGCCTCGCTCAGCAGCGGACTCCGCACAATCATTCGTGCACCAAATCGTCGGTTCGACCGACCCAAAAGGCTGGGACTACCAAATTGAAAATGAATTTGTCTATCAGGTAGGCTTCGAAGCGCACCAGTTGATTTCTCGCAGCCATATTGGAGAATTTAGTGTGTTTGGGCGTGGTCAGGGTGGTAACTTTCAAAATGAAGTTGCACTAGGCGGCACCTATCGCATTGGACTGGATCTTGGGAATACATTTGGCTCAACGTCTGTTATTGCACAGAACGCTGTCGATATCGGCATGCTCAGTCACAGTAACTATGGATTCTTTTTCTTTACGACGCTCGAGGCTCGCTATCGCTTTAGCGACATCACCATTGAAGGTGACAAGCCACCAGAAAATGATGATTTGACCATTGAGCGTAATCAGGCTGCCATCTCAGGCGGTTTGTCTTGGTATTCGCAACAATGGGGAGCGGTGGCTTCTGTGACGGCTTATAGCAAGCAATTCAAAACCTCAAGCCTTGACCAACACGGCTATGGTAGCTTTACGCTTTTCTATCGCTATTAGTACGAAGCTAAAGGCTGGGCTACCAGCCTTTATGCGCTTTCATTACTCAATTGCATTGGCAATCAGTTCTAGTAAAAAGGTTTCTCGAACAACAGAAAGTCCCTGCTTATCACTTTTAGCCATCGTCTCTTTGTTATGTGCAATCGCTTCACGAATGTTAACCCAAACAGGGCGCATGCCATTCTTAACTTCATAATCTTCGAGTGACACCTCTCCGAGTTCTTCGTCGATATCACACCAAAAGCACTTAGACACCATATGCACGACGTCATAATCTCCCTTGTGCCATGGCCTGAACTCTTCATAAGCACCAAATGCACGGATGTTGCGGATGTTCTGTGCCCCCGTTTCTTCTTTTAATTCGCGGATCAGACCATCAACGTCATTCTCATCAGGGTCCACCCCACCGCCAGGTAAAGAGTAGTCATGGTATCGCTCAGTAAAGAGCAGCAAAATGTTGTCGCCACGCACAACAATCGCTCTTGAGGCAAGTCGGTGGAACACAGATTTATCTTCTAACGGAAGTACATCGGGATGAGTCGTGGTTTGGAGCGTTCGCATTCATTAGTCCATAAATTCAACAACAGGCGACAACTGCGCCAAATCAAACGCGCACTCTAGCGAGACCTTCAGCTTGAAGCAAACACAAAACGTGAAGAGGTTCGCATTATTTTGCAGCATCAATTTTACCGTACTTTGTTTTATAAAAAGTTCACTTAGAATACATACAACCTTAAATTTCGTGTTTGCGTCATTATCGTGTTAGAAGGACTAATACTGCAGAGTTTAGATTGAAAGTTGCTTATTATCATTAGCCTACCGATTGTGTATTAGACTAATAAAACACCATTATTCAGAATGTCATACCGCTATTGCGCACCATTACTGACTGTTTTATCTCTTAATTACGCCAAAATCTCGTATTTTGTATATAGTTATAGTCATCAGTAAATACATTGTTCGCTTTAGAGTGGTAAACACTGAACTTCCATCTAATCATCATTTAATTGCTAGTAACACCTTGATACGGAGCCTACATCAATGCTTCAAAAAGTTGACATTGATAACGTTGAGATTGGAATGTATGTCGAGCAGATCGAATCTCAGACAGCACGTACCAAAATGAAAAAGCCGGGCTTTATCAGAAGACAAGAGACCATCGACAATTTACGCACCAAAGGCGTGATGTTTGTCTATATCGATGCGGATCAAATTACATCTGATGAAGATATACGCTACAAAGAAACGAATGTTGGCAAGCATTCCTCGATTAATGGCAACGACGAATATGCAGTGGCAAAAGATCTTGTCGATAGATCCAAGAAGCAACTGAGTAAACTCCTTAGCGATATCTATGAAAATAATCCAGTCGATATCGAACCGGTAAAAGAAATCAGTGCCAACATCGTAGAAAATATTTTTGAACGTCGCGAAGCCGTCCTCTGGATCAGTGGTATCCGAGAGAAAAGTGCCTACCTGCTTGAACATTCGATGAATGTTGCTTTCCATTTGGTTAACTTCGGACGCTTTTTGGAATTGGATCGATCGACACTCGAAGACCTTGCGGTTGGAGGACTCGTTCACGATATTGGCAAAATATTGGTGCGAGACGAAGTTCTCAATAAACCGGGAAAATTGACTGATGACGAGTTTGTGCATATGAAAGAGCATCAGACACTGTCTCAGCCAGTGCTTGAGAACATGGCCGATCTACCATCAATCAGCAAAGATGTTAGCATCATGCACCATGAGAAAATCGACGGTAACGGTTACCCAAATGGCCTTAAAGGCGATGAGCTGCCACTCATTGGCCGTATGTCATGCATTGTCGACATTTACGACGCACTCACCGCTGAACGTTGTTATAAACCCGCACTGTCTCCCTCCGAAGCTTTTAAAATAATGATCGGTCTCACGCCGTTTCACCTTGATGCAGATTTGCTCAAAAAGTTTATCCGCTGCATTGGTTTCTACCCTGTCGGATCTGTCGTCGAACTAAGTAATGGTCGCGTCGGTTTGGTCTGCAAGGAAAATCCTGAGGATCTCATGACACCTACCGTGAAGCTCTTCTACTCTGCGCGCACCGATGCTTTTCGAGAAGTTGAATACATTGACCTGAAAAAACGTCCCGATCTGAAGATTGTGCGTGGCCTGACAGAAGCAAAACTCAAAACCAGCTTCAGCGATTTCCGCTGATTCACGTGATAACACATCCTTCCGCCGCCCAAATCGTACTTTTTTTGCCCTAAACGACACCAATCAACGATAGTTCCTATCTTTCTTCATGACCCGTGCCTCACTATTGCCTATAATGCTTGGTTCATTAACTCGTGGAATAAGAAAAATGCGAATTTGTGCTGTCGATTTTAAAAGCAATGAGGCGAACATCTGTCTGTTAGAACTAAAAGAGGGATTGTTCGACGTACCTGATTGTCGTGCACGTAAATTTACCATCACCGATGGGGCAAGCGCTGAACAAATCCGTCACTTCCAAAAGCAATTCGCGCAGCTGATGACTGACTACAAAGTAGACAAGATTGTTATCCGTGAACGCCCGATGAGAGGCAAATTTGCGGGTAGCGCGATTGGCTTCAAGTTGGAAGCAGCGCTTCAGCTTATTCAAGACATGGACTGTGAGATTTTCACGTCTTCAGCCATGAAAGAATCAATAAAAAGCAACCCAGTGATGGTTTCTTTAAAAGAAGTGGGGCTGAAACAGTTCCAAGAGCACGCGTTTACAACGGCGTGTGCTTACTTGAACAAGTAACGACGATAACAGGCTGCTTAGGTGGCCTGTTTCTTTTCCCTTTCCACTTAATCTCTTCACTCCTTTCTGCTTTTTCTCTTTCCTGATCCATATACCTTTCACTATTCAGTTCCGATTCTGGCGACCCCTATTACTGACAAATGCTAAAGTGACGTCAGATAGATTAACTTTGTAGAACGCCATGAACACCAACATCACACATTTTCAACAAGCACGCCTTTCCCGAGATGCGCGTTTTGATGGCCTGTTTTACACGGCAGTGCTTACCACAGGCATTTACTGCCGATCTATTTGCCCTGCGCCGCCTCCGAAAGAAGAGAATGTTCGTTACTTCTCAACCGCCCATGAAGCCGCCTCTCAGGGATTTCGCCCTTGCTTACGATGCCGACCGGATAGTGCACCGGGTTCGCCCGCATGGTTAGGCAAAGAAACCACGCTGAAACGGGCGCTTGGGCTTATCCAAGATGGCTTCTTACAAGAAAATAGCATTCCGGATTTGGCTGAAAGATTGGGGGTGACCGATCGCTATGTTCGAAAACTGTTCAGCGAGTCTTTAGGTTGCTCACCTAAACAATATGCGCTTTATCAGCAAATATTATTCGCGAAGAAGCTGCTTCATGAAACGACATTGCCCATCGCAGATATTGCATTCGCAGCCGGCTTTAACAGTGTCCGACGGTTTAATGATTGTTTTCATTTGCAGCTCGCGCTATCTCCCACGCAAGTGCGCGGTAAGAAAACGTCGCCCTCCGAATCGCTTTCCGTCACGCTCAGTTACCGACCGCCGTATGATTGGAAGCAGTTTCATTCGTTTGTAGCGGCGAGACTGATCCCCAACGTCGAATGGCTAAGCGAAAGTGGCTATGGAAGAACCTTTATAAACGGAAATCAGAGAGGTCAATTTACCGCCACATGGGAACCGGATAAAAACAGATTTCGAGTCGCTCTCCAATTATCCGAACCGAAACATTTGTATTCAGTACTCAATCGAATTCGCAAACTCTTGGATCTCGATGCTAACCCCGACGCGATTGCTCAAACAATGGCTGATGCTACCAATCAATCAGCATCGAATGGCACGCGAATTCCAGGTACATGGGATACCTTCGAGGCCGGTGTACGCGCAATGTTTGGCGAATCTGTGCTTGGTGCAGCAGCGCATATTTCATCGATTGAACACGTATTGATCCATGATGCGAATACCCATGTCGCGTACTTTCCCAGCGCCAATACATGGTTGTCGCATGTTGAGTTATTGCCACTACCTGATGCAAATAAACAGCCGTTGTCAGCATGGGCAGCCTTTTGCCTCTCCCAGCAAACGGCACACACTTCTGTCGATACCGACACAGATGGTCGAAACGTGAGGGATATCAGAACCCATCCGCTGAGCACCATGCAGTATAACTATGCCTGTCTTCGCGGCGCCGGGTTACCCGATATTGCAGACTTACTCGATGACGCTAACAACATACCGTCAAGCTCCAATCATGCAGCACCTTGGCGCAGTTACCTTTCTCTAAGTCAGATCCACGAACAGCAGAGCACAGCATTAAATCAGCCTCAAGGTGCCATCGAAAAAAATAAGGACATATCATGAAACAGTATCGTCACCTCTACGATTCACCACTGGGAGCTATCACGCTCACCGCGTCAGAAAAGGGGCTGACATCTTTGTCTTTACCTACTTATAAGTACGACATTCCGTCTTCCGAGCAAGAGATAACGACACGCTCGCCCTTCAATGAAGTGATTGCACAATTAGACGGCTATTTTGCGGGGGAATCCGTTCAGTTCTCTGTACCGTTGGACTTATTGGGCACAGCGTTTCAACAGCAAGTCTGGGCTGCGTTGCAAACCATTCCGGCAGGTGAAACGCGTTGCTATGGGGATCTCGCGGCTGACATTGGTAAACCTTCAGCTTCTCGAGCCGTGGGGGCAGCCAATGGCCAAAACCCTATCGCTATCATTGTTCCTTGTCATCGCGTCATTGGTAAAAGCGGTAAACTCACAGGATATGCGGGAGGGCTCGACGCCAAAGCTTGGTTGCTAAACCACGAACAAGCAATGGCGGCGAATATACCCAAGCAACCTCAAGATGCAGCCACCAGAACACGATGAGCCAATAGCTTAATAAAACGCAGTGGTGTTATACGATAACCAAGATGCAGATAAAAACCATGTGCTTCTTCTCTGCTGATATTGCTGGTCACTTCAATGCGCATGCAGCGCCGATGCTTGAGGTATTGCTCCGCGTGATCGAGCAGTTGTTTTCCGATGCTCATATCACGGAAGTTGTCATCCACCACGATGGCGGAAATTCTTCCCCATGGCATATCATCATGGACGACATCTACTGTATGTAGGGTGATAAAACCAACCACCAAATCGCATACCTCTGCGACAAATAACGCATCTCTTTCTTGCTTCATGATGCGCTCTAGTTGCACTTCTGTTTGACTAAGCTCAGCGGCATAGCCAAGTGAATGGCAGAGCGCATTAATGCGCTCCGCGTCTTCTAACGTAGCGGGACGAATAATCATAACCGCTCCCTTTAATTGTTTGCCGTTGCTTGACCGCCCGACACTGAACGCAAGCTCACACGACGATCAAAGAAATAGCCGTCACGATCCCCTTCCGTTTCAATAGCGAGTTGATTGCCATAAGCAGTTTGTACCAATTGCTCCGGTGCAACGCCTTGTTCAATCAAGTAATCAAACACAGCTTGCGATCGTTGCTGTGAAAGCTGCAAATTGTAGTCTTGATTTCCGCGGACATCGGCATGCCCTTCCAAATCCCAGCTGACCTCGGGTGTATGGCGCATCAATGCTGCCACTTCATTGAGTTGTTGTTTGAAATGCGGCTCAATGTCGGCAGAATTCGTACGAAATTGAATGTCCATGGCCAGGTCAAGGTTGATATCTGTCTGTTGCATTGTCGCTTTTAGATTGGCGAGTTCTAGCTCGTTTTGCGCATACATATCGCGGTATGTCGTTAACTGTACGTTTTCATCTTGAATCTCAGCAATGATTTGCTCTTGCACGGCATTTTGCTTATCAGAGCTAGCAATCTGACCAATCAAGCCCCCTACTAGTGCTCCGGCTACCGCACCTACTGGCCCACCAATCACAGCGCCAAACGCCGCACCACCACCAAACCCAATCATTTCGACCGTGGTGTCACGCTCAGTATTAACCTGTTGCTCTCCCGCATAAGCGGTAGAAACGGTCATTGGGATAACAAGAGAAATCGCTGCCAGTGTCTTATTCAATTTTTTCATTATGCTTTCCTCATCCTAATAGGGATTGGGTATGAACCCGTTTGTTGTTTCGATGAGGTCATTAAAACAAGTTAAAATGGCATTGCTTGGGAGCAAAAATGGCAATGTGGCGAGCAAATGTGGCAAAAATATAGCTTTTGCACTGAATCGCTTTTCTGGCCTTTTACCGCTTTTATTTTCGGGTATAGTCAAATCATCTTGTGGTTGATTATCTGAGTAAAAATGAAACGTATTGCCATCGTAGAAGACGAACCCGCTATCCGTGAAAACTACGCTGACGTGTTGAGAAAACAAGGTTATGCCGTCTCCGCCTATGCCAATCGCCAAGATGCCGAAGAGGGTTTCAAGCAACGTTTACCCGATCTGGTCATCATTGATATTGGTCTTGCTGACGAAATTGATGGCGGATTTCAGCTATGCCAAACTGTTCGAGCGATGTCTGCCACCTTACCCGTGATTTTTCTGACGGCGCGAGACAGTGACATTGATACCGTCGTTGGCCTACGCATGGGCGCTGACGACTACTTAACCAAAGACATCAGCCTGCCTCACTTGATGGCACGAATCGCTGCTCTATTCCGCCGCAGTGAACTGTTAAGCCTGGCTGCCACAGACACAGAATCTTTATTGGAACGCGGCAAATTGACGCTCGATCTCAATCGCATGCAGGTCAAATGGGAAGACCATACCGTGGACTTGACCGTCACCGAATTTTGGCTGGTTCATGCCATGGCCAAACGTCCAGGTCATGTGCGCAGCCGTCAAGATTTGATGCAAGAAGCGCACGTGGTGGTCGATGACAGTACCATCACATCCCACATCAAACGAATCAGGAAGAAGTTCATCGCTATCGATGCCGAATTTGACTATATCGACACGGTTTATGGCATGGGTTATCGCTGGGATAGCAGCAAATGAAACGCTATTTAGAACCTGTCTGGCGCTGGGTGGCGGGAATTCGCACCAAAGTTGTCTTACTCTCAGGTTTGCTTCTTTTATTACCCTTCATTGGCTACAACTATGTGTGGGAATTGGAAAATGTGTTGCGTCAAGGCCAAGAACAAACCCTGATGGGTTCGGCGCGTGCTTTCTCTATGTCACTCAACCAGCAACCTTCGCTTTTTGAAAGACAGCTAACAACCAAACCCCGATTGGAGAAAGGCAAAGATTTGTACGCTATCGCGCTGCAAACGCCTATCGATCTTGATGGATCAACCCTCGACTGGGACCGTTATAAAGTACATCGAACACATTATGGCGATGGTAACGTTATCTTCAGCCGTTCGCCTTATGAGCCTGACGATCTTC
This sequence comes from Enterovibrio sp. FF113, assembly GCF_041439165.1. Taxonomy (NCBI): domain Bacteria; kingdom Pseudomonadati; phylum Pseudomonadota; class Gammaproteobacteria; order Vibrionales; family Vibrionaceae; genus Enterovibrio; species Enterovibrio sp. FF113. Next base: position 127,508 of record NZ_JBGONO010000001.1, read on the forward strand.
ATTTCGATCTCATTCTGGCAAGCGATGGTGACGAGATCTTTGCGCTGATCGATGTCGTCGACTCATCCCCAGTATTAAAGCGTGACAACTCTCAACGCATCGACCGTAATGACCATCTTGTATTGACGTTAACAACCCCAAATGGCGAACTGAAACGTTATGCTATTTCAGCCAGTCAGAGCGGACCTACCGACGTTGCCTTGATTGAAACGACGATAACAGATGCCGAACATACCTTTCCCTCTGAGGCCATTCGAGGCTGGTGGCAAGAAACCGACCAAGGCTATGTGATCGAACTCGCCATACCTGATTGGTTGGTGGGCGAAAAGCTTGGTATCACTTACTACAATGTCAACGACCCATTTAATCGTGACGTGGAAACCATACTCGCCACCTCAAATTCGCGTAGCGCCGAAACCCTAGGGACTCTCTTAGTGCCTTCGCCTAGCCTTGAGCGCGCATTGCAGAGCATTAATGACGGTAAATCCCGTGTTTGGGTCGTTGATAAACACGGGCGGGTGCTTGCCAAAGCGGGCGATTTGCAATCCGCCAATGGTGTGTGGGAAACCACCATCAAATATCAAGACCCACCATCAGGCATCATGGGTTGGATTCAAACTGAGATTCTTAACCCCATCTACTATCAGTTGCTAGAGCGCCCACCCGAAAATATTATCGACGCAATGCAACATGCTGCCGTCTTCCGTGGTGTAGAAGTGCAGCAAGCCCTAATTGGTCGACCTTATGCCAATTGGCGTATCACACAAGAACAAGGGGCTATGATTTTGTCCGCCGCTTACCCCATCAAGGTCAATGGCAATATTGTTGGTGCAGTCGTTGTCGAGGAAACAACCAATGGCATCACGACACTGAGAAACAAGGCGCTTGAACAATTATTCAACGTGTTACTCGCCGTGATTTGTACCGGCGTTGTTGTCTTATTGCTTTTCGGGTCTCACATATCAAAGCGTGTCAGAAAACTGCGCGATGATGCTGAAAGTGCCATTGATCCGCAGGGGCGAGTGCGCCATCAATTAGAACCCGCCGAAAGCAAAGACGAAATCGGCGATCTGTCGCGGACGATGTCGACAATGGTGACCCGCCTCTCCGACTACAACAGTTACTTAGAAAAAATGTCCTCAAGCCTCTCTCATGAATTGAGAACGCCTGTCGCCGTAGTTCGTTCATCGTTGGAAAACCTTGCATTTGTTACCACAGATTCAGACCAAAGCCGTTACATAGATCGCGCTCAAGAAGGCGTTGCTCGGCTTGCTACCATTTTGTCGAGCATGACTGAAGCAACAAGGCTTGAGCAAAGCTTTGATCATTCAGAAAAGACCCATTTCCCTCTCGACAAAGTGGTCGCTGGCTGCGTTCAAGGTTATGAATATGCTTACCCCACGCAAGCATTTTCACTAAAGATAAGCGAAGGATGTTATGACATGGTCGGCGTACCGGAATATGTGGCGCAACTTCTCGACAAATTGATCGCCAATGCTGTCGAATTTCATACACCTAGCTCGGCTATTGATGTTCAGCTGATACCAGATGAACAGCAGGCACGGCTCACGGTTTCAAACCTTGGCCCTAAATTGCCAGAAAATATGGGAAATCAATTGCTCGCTTCTATGGTCTCTGTTCGGGATGAAAAGCAAAAATCCGACAAGCCGCACTTAGGGTTAGGGCTTTACATCGCGCGCTTAGTGGCAGAATTTCACGAAGGTGAGCTTGCCATCGCCAATCGCCCAAGTGGTGATGGCGTTATCGTCACGGTTTGGCTTCCTATGGCGTAAACTTAATGTCAGCCAGTTACATGGAGTGGTTATGAAATTATATGAGAAAGGCCCTGCACCTAGTGCACAACGCGTTAGCTTATTCATGGCTGAAAAAGGTATTGTGATTCCAAGAGTGGATGTGGACATTCGTGGTGGAGAAAACATCACCGATGCGTTCAAAGAAATCAGTGTGAATGGGAGGATCCCCGTTCTCGAACTCGATGACGGCTCAACACTCTGTGAATCCATTGCAATCTGCCGCTATTTAGACGCTGAATTTCCAACAGATCACGCCCTGTTTGGCGATTGTCCGCTTTCTATTGGTCAGGTCGAAATGTGGAACCGTATTGCTGAATTTCAAGGGCTATTCTCGGCTTTTCAAGCGTTTCGCAACATCACGAGTATCTACGACGACAGAGAACGCTGCGTCGAAGCTTGGGGAGTCGAATCCAAACAGCGGGTTATCGAGTTCTTACCCGTGCTCGAAAAACGCTTAGCAGAAACGCCTTATCTTGCTGGAGAGAGGTTCTCTGTAGCGGATATCACCGCTTATGTCATGTGCGGTTTTATTAAGAACCTGGGAATTCATATCGACGAATCACTGCCTTCTCTTGTCACTTGGCAACAAAAGCTCAGCCAGCGCCCAGCGTTTATTGAAGCATCAGCCGCGTTGGGTTAATCAACAGGCAGCAGATCTATTTGCCGAAGGGTATGTTGTTATCGCATTGGTCAAATCTTTCAGCGAGTCAGCTTAAATAACAATCAACAAGATAGTGAACCATTCACCCAAAACACAAAAAAGCCATCCTCGGGATGGCTTTTCTTACATTTCTTTGAGGTATTCGATAAACACTTGGTTGTCTGAGTATTCAACCTTGGTCACTTTCCCATCTACCGTCAGCGATGTTCTCACGGTAACACTCCCCACTGGCGTATTCGCATTGCTATTTCTCAAGCTGGGCAGTGCCTGATGAGGGTCCAAGCCGATCTCTTTGCAGAGTCGAAAGACGAAACTCTGTTCCATTGGAACGTCACCACGCAAAGCTTTAGATAACTCGAGTTGACTGACACCCAATCGCTTCGCCATATCAATTTGCGTAATGCGTAATTTTGCTTTGTACGACATCCAAGCATCATAAAGTGTTTGTCTGTCGTGATAGGTAAATTCCATTGTTTCCCTCTACTACCTACCCATTTGATAAGGCAATATTAGGGAAAATACCATTTACTGTGTCAGTTAACCGTAAGGGCTGCGTAAGCACTTGTCTCTCTTCTCACTCTTCGCTATGGTAACGCCGTTAATCAGATGATGAGATTTACCATGAGCTACAACCTTGCCCTGCTTCCAGCGGATGAAAAACAAAAAATAGAATTAGACAAACAAGCGTCTTATGCCGTTTGGCAGGTAAAAAATGGATTGGCCGAAAGAAGTACGTTTACGCAGCAAGCACAGGCGTTGAACAACGAAGATGAGCGTGCGCATTTTGTAAACTGTGTAGAAAAATATTCAAAAATTATGGGGCTGTGATCAGCCCCATTTTTCAATTTCGATTTGTGTACTTATCAGTCTGTCACTATTGTGGTTCTGCATAACCACAATAGTGACAACGTCACATTATTATTTCTTAGTCAGTAATGCCACATACTTGTTACTGTCATCACAATAGACAACACGACAATTAAAGTTCTTACTTTCAGCAACACGTCTCAGCGTCGACATTCCCACATCAAACCATGGCACTTCTTCACTGACTCGACCGTCAAATTCAAAAGTTAAGTGACGCGTTCGATAACCTTCATATTTCAGGTTTTCAGAACTGAGAATTAAACGCCCCCCTGGGTAAAGATTGCGATGAGCCAAATCGAGGAAGTGAAAAAAGTTTCTGATGTTACCCAGTTGCCCAATCACGCCGCGTAATGCTAACCACGTAAAAGTGCGGTCAAACATGGGGTGTTGATCAAACAAGTGACCACATATCACTGACGGAACCCCACGCTGATGCATGATGGCACACGCTATTGGAGAGCTGTCGACGGAGATAACTTTGATACCCTTAGCGACAAGAAACAGCGAATGCTCTCCACCGTTTGCGCCGATGTTTAAGACACTTCGTCGACAATACGAGAGTGCAATTCTATCTGTGGCAACGTCCTCAGGGCGGCGGAAAAAATCGGACGTCGGTATCACAGACGTTCCATTATTTTCCCTCACAATAAGTTTCCCTGATTTATTGCCGTTGTAATAGCTGGCTAGTGCTGTACCAAATACTTCAACAACGCTCTGCATAAACAATCCCCCTGTTATTCAACTAAGAGAATACGCCGAAGCAATACAGAGATATGTCTCATTTTAACAACAACTGAACTGTATCAGCTTAAAGTGCTAGTACTTTACTTGTCACAACGTGCTTAGATGCTGGCTACGCGCTTTCTTCTTCTCTCGCTTATTATGGTACATCGTTTGATCTGCTTCACTAAGCCATTGTTCTGCTGATAAAATGTTTGAACATAGTTCTTTTTCACCCAAACTTAGGGTCACAGCAATGTTAATTGGTAGTCCCTCCGAGTTGATATCCCGACAGAGTCTTTCCAGTATCTGAGGCACTTCAGATTGGGCGGTATGGCGTAAAAGGACAACGAATTCATCACCACCTATCCGTCCAGCCACATCAGAATCACGAATATTGCTGGTTAGATGCTCTGCGATCTTTACCAACACTTGATCGCCGACCTCATGACCAAATGAATCATTAATGCCTTTGAACCCATCTGCGTCAATATACACAAGCATTGAAGGGTCACCCGTCATTGAAAATTGCTGATAGGTTTCTCGAATATCATTCATGATGGCGTGGCGAGACTTAATCCCTGTCAAAGAGTCATACTCTACCAATTGACGTAACTGTTGCGCCATTGTCACCACGTTGTCCCGTTGAACAATTTCTGACGTAATGTCTGTCAGTGTACCCACGCGGTAAATAAGCTCACTATTGCCATCAAAGACGCAATGACCGCTATCACGAATGTGTTTAATGCGCCCGTCAGGAAACAGCAATCGATAGTTCACATTCCATGAATCCGTAGACGATGAGAATCTGGTGACCGATGCTATCTCTCTCTCTGCAGGGTGGATCTTTTTAAGAAATGCGCGAGGATCACCGTAAAGCGACTCGGCTGACTCTTCCCATACGTTGTCATAGCATTTGTTCACGTAGAAAAGTCGCATCGGATCGGCGCCGGATATCCAAACAACGGAACTCACATTTTCTGCAATCACACGAAACCGTCTTTCAGACGTCGCGATAACATCTTGAAGCTGTTTTTCTTCATGAATATCAAAAACGGAGATGATAAATCTTACATCACCCGACACATCATCTGATACCGCAGAGACAAAAGTTCTCACCCAAAGTTGGTGGCCATGTTTGTGTATATATCTCTTGTCTACGTGATACTGCTGTCCACCACGCCCTATCAAATTATGTCTCAGTGGTTTTTCGCTATTGGCATCTGACACATAGGTAAGGTCAAAGTCTTTTTTCGTTTTGAGTTCTTCTTCTCGGTAGCCCAACAGCTGATAAAACGCTTGATTCATATCAAGAAAATAACCATCAGAGTCTACTACTGCCATACCGAACGGGAGTCTGTCCATGGCAACGCCGCCTGGAGCAACTTCTTTTGAATGCAAGGTAAGTGCGGCAACGTAGGTAACACCAGAAGAGGTGTCGGCAACGCTTACGTTCAAAGAATAGGAGGCATTGGAACACGTGAATTTGATGGCCTTGCTGAAAGGCTCAGGTGACGTAAAAACAGGTGGCGTTGAGAAGTGGCGTTTAATGTCCAACCAAACGCCCGCAGAAAGACAATCATCAATATGACTGCTCGTTTGCTCGAACCGCAATATGTTTTGACACTCGCGATTGCTATGAACTATTTCACCTAGCTCATTGAGAATGAGCATCGGGACAGGTGCGATATCGAAGTACAGCATCTGTGATTGATTTTGAGTCTGAAACATCCGAGTCCATCATATCCTAGCGTTACTGAGGCACAATCAAGAAAGCGCTCGAACTATCGAGCTAAACACTCAAGCAATATACTAGCGGTATAGCGAGAAGACATCTGTATCAGTATTAAGCCACACGGTAAGAAAGCGCTTTCAAGCTTACCAGGTTACGTTACCCACCAGGATAAGGAAGGTGGCCAACTTTCACCCACAACAAGGTATCTTCTTCGGCAAATGGGTTGTATTCGAACATATGCGGATTGCGAAGCCAAGTCCCAGCTGGGTACTTTCCATATTCATCTCGATACTCACCACTAAGCACCAAGATTTCTTCTCCACAAAAATGAGAGATAGAGAAAAAATGCTGACCGGCAGGCCAACGGATCATGGCGACTTGTTCACCATTAAATTCATGAAGCAGCAGCATTCTTAAACGGCCTTGTCCATCAATCCAATGTTTGTCATCACGGGTGTCTATTCGTATCTGATGGTGATCATTAGCAGAAAACTGATGAAGCTTAACGAGGAGTGTGCAGCCAACATGACTAAATGGCGTGTGAGAGGTTCCGGCAGGGTTGCGGATATACGTTCCAGCAGGGTAATCGCCAAATTCATCAGAAAACACACCATGTAGGACAAGAATTTCTTCTCCAAGTGGGTGTTCGTGATGTTTGAATACACTCTTAGGCGCATACTTTACGATACTTGTTGCGTGCCCTCGTTCTTCCTCTTCACGTGCCAAAGGTTTACGAAGTACGCCATCCATAGGTGAAGGCTGCCAAGCGAGATCATTGGCATTGATAATCACCCGTCTATCAAACTGCATGTTCAGCATAAGACAATCCTCAAACAGGGAAACACTGGTCATACCCAGTTTAGGCTTGCTGTATCAATAATATAGTCCCACATTGGTGGAGACGACGTCCCAATCTTTGGAACTCATTTATTATTGAGTCTCTGATATCCTAAAATATAACAGGCACAAAAAAGCCGACTTTCGTCGGCTTTTGAATGTCATTTACAACAGATTATGCGTCCGCTGGACGACGGTCAGTACGAGCTGCAGCTGGACGACCGTTACCACCGTTACCACCACGGTCACGATTGAAACGACGCTCACCAGAAGGTTTGCCACCGTTGCCACCGCGAGGTCCGCGCTCATCAAAACGACGTGCACCGCCACCAGCGTTAGCGCCACCATTGCGGTCACCACCAGTACGACGACGTGGCGGCTCCATGTTCACATGACCTTCTACCAGTTGTGCGTCAGTTGCTTTCTGGCGAATACGCAGTTGCTTAAGTTGCGCCATAATTTCATTAGGCATTTTCTTCGGCAATTGAACGTAAGTATGGCCAGTTGCCAACTTGATAGAACCAATGAATTGCTTCTCTAGGCCAAGTTCGTTTGCGATAGCGCCAACGATATCTTTAACCTGAACGCCTTGGTCACGGCCAACTTGCAGTTGGTAAGTATCCCAATCTGCAGCATTGTAGCTACGACGCTCACCGCGATCAGCACCACGCTCTGGACGGCTGCCGTCACGAGGGCGTTCATCACGACGTGATTCACGACGTTTGTTTTCGCGCTCGATAGCAGAAAGCATTGGGTCAGGACCGGTGTAGAACAACGGACGCTTACCTTGTTGACGCTGAAGTAACATTGCAGCTAGCGTTGCAGTATCTACTTCGATTTGCTCTTGAAGCTTCTCGATTAGACCGACAAATGCTTCTAGGCTTTCTTGCTCTTTCTGCTCAAGCAGGTCAGCAGCAAGTGCAGCAAGACGTGCTTCTGCAACCTTGTCGCGCATTGGAAGTTGAATTTCTTCCATGCGAGTAGAAGTGACACGCTCAATGGTGCGCAGCATGCGGATTTGGTTGGTGCGAACCAACAGAATCGCTTTACCTGCACGACCAGCACGGCCAGTACGGCCAATACGGTGGATATACGACTCAACATCAAATGGGATGTCGTAGTTGAATACGTGAGTGATACGTGGAACATCAAGACCACGAGCAACAACATCAGTCGCAACAAGAATATCGATAACACCACGTTTGATGTGATCAACAGTGCGCTCACGTAGAGACTGAGGAATATCACCGTGCAATGCAGCAGCTTTGAAGCCACGTGCTTGCAACCAATCAGCCAGACGCTCGGTATCCTGACGAGTACGTACGAATACGATAGATGCGTCAGTTTCTTCGGTTTCAAGAAGACGAGACATTGCTTCGTCTTTTTCTACGCCTTTCACTACCCAGTATTGCTGTTCTACTTTCTCAACAGTACGGTTGCTACCAGCCACGTCAATACGAGCTGGATCGCGAAGGAAACGGTCAACGATTTCTTTTACGATCGGTGGCATGGTTGCAGAGAACAACACACGTTGTGCAGTTTCTGGCGCTTGTTCCATGATCCAAGTCACGTCATCAACAAAGCCCATTTTCAACATTTCATCAGCTTCATCTAGAACGAAAGTTTTCACTTCGTCTAGTTGCAGACGTTCGCGGTTGATAAGGTCTTTAACACGGCCAGGAGTACCAACAACAATGTGAGCACCTGAACGTAGAGCACGCATTTGATCAACGATAGAAGCACCACCGTAGATCTCTAGCACTTTCAGACCAGCGATGTTTTTACCCAGCAATTTAACTTCTGCTGCAACCTGAATAGCAAGCTCACGAGTAGGCGCCATAACAATAGCTTGTGGCTTGTGCTGGTTCAGATCGATTTTGTTAAGAACTGGCAGTGAAAACGCGGCAGTTTTACCTGTACCGGTTTGCGCCTTGCCCAGTGCATCAGCACCAGTCAATAGAAGAGGAATCGAAGCCGCTTGAATTGGCGTTGGTGATACGAAGCCAATTGAATCTAAAGCGGAAAGAAGGTTTTCAGACAGATCTAGCTGACGAAATTCAGTAACGGTATCTTGCATTGGGATCCCAATATATAGACTAAAGTAACGGGGCCCCTGCTAGCGGTTTCGTACTGTTATATTTTACTGATGCAGGGTCATTATTGTTTACGACAATGACTTCCTACTCTCTGCAACAGTAACTAACGCTACGGGCCTCGACAAATAAGGGTCAGAATTCTGCGCTAATAAACCAAAAAAAGCCAGAAAAAATTGAACAAGTTCACAATTTTTTCCTCGACTGTCGACTTTTTGACTGCAATAGCCTAATTCGCTAGCAAATTGTCGTTAATTTAGGCATGAGGTCGCACAGCACCTATCACTTTTTAGTCAACACAGACCCGATTTCTCCCCAATTTCTTCGCCATCATACGTTGTTTTTCCGCTTTTTTAAGCAACGTACTTTGCTTGGTAAACAACGAAACACCACACAGATGAACACCAACACTCAACGTAATGCGTTGGTAAATTGTTGATGTTTTGCTGCTAATATTGAGATGGCAAACTGAATTGACAATCTTTTCAGCCAACTCGCGTATCTCAACTTCATCATCATATTGCACTAAAACAACAAATTCACCCGGTGACGTTGTCACCAAATGGCAAGATTCCAGCTCCACCAAATTGTCTTCGGTCGATGCTGTAATTAACCGCAACATTCGATCAGTCGAGTCCACGCCATACTTTTTCTCATACGCGCGGAAAAAATCTATCGCAATGGATATGACAGCAAGGGATGCTTTCTGCTTTCGAACCTGTGAAACAAAACCGGATAAACTCAGCGCCAAGTGTTTTTCATTCGGTAAACCAGTACGGAAATCAGTGATATTTGCCCACAGTCCCTGTTGTTTGGTTCCTGACAATTCCCGTCTTAATTGTGCCAACTCTTTTGCTTGATCCTTGTGCACAATCTGAAGCTCAGAGAATCTCGCATTGGCTGACTCTGTTTCGCGCAATTTAATAATTTTCTGACACACCGACGCCGCAAGTAATTTAATCGCTTCTTTCTTTGGTTCGTCCAATACTGAACGATAAATTAAATTATCAGCCGCGAGCCAACCGATACACTCGTCCCGGTCCCACATCGCCATCATGATGTTCCAACCAATCCCGACTTCCTCTAATCCGAAATAAAGAGGCACGTTTTCTTTCACAATCAATTCGTTTTTCCGAGTAAACGCTTCTTCAATAAACAGACTGTTGGGCATCTCCTGACAAAAATCAGATCGGTCAACCACATTGCCATGAGGATCGGTTCCCCATGTCCCCCACATTTTCAACGTTTCCATATCACAAAGAAAAATGCCCATTCGATCGATTTGGAGTCGATCTCGTCCCAGCTCAATCGCGATTCGACACAGAGAATGTGTCGTCGTTGCTTTGGTGAATCGAAGAGATATTTCGTGAAGGCTTTTTAAGTACGTGAGCTGAGAAGATAAGGTGCGATTGTTTAAGGCTAGGTTCAACTCGTTTTGCTTTTTAGAGAGTTGCATCTGCGTGAGTTGGTGTTTGAGGACTTTGCATTTCAACTGAAAGGCAGCATCTTGACGAAGCCAATTGAACGCTTCTCGACGCAGCGTTCTGATTTCGCTTGGTATATCAATCTCAACCAGAACAAATCCCAGTAAACAGTCGCTTTTGGTCAGGGGAATAACAGCGTGTTCCCACATGACATGATTTTTTTGCCATCCGCCATGAAAGGGTAATTCAGATACAAATGAAAATTCGTCGTGATATTTTTTGGCGAGAAGTGGCCAGTCAATGAAATAGCCGCTGTATTCTTCAACGGGCTTAAAATTGGCGTAAAAACTAAACACATGCTGCGTTTGACTTGCAGCAAGCCGAAGCACGTCATTTCCCCAAACAAACAATGCAATGTTCTTGATGCCGTTTTGTTTTCTTAGTTGCTCAAAGACACACTTACACCAAGATTCAAGGGTGTCATTCGTCCCTATTTTTTCAATCTGACGCTCTAATTCAGCACTTTCCATGTGCACACCCACTCACACAACATCGACTGAACCCATTCTGTCATCCGAATCAAATTTCGCATTGCTGTTACATCAACTTTGAGATGCGCCACGAAGTTTTAGCCTGTGTTATTGAGCAAGTTGTTAGGACACACATCTTGGTTTTAATGTCTTGAATACGTATAGTGTTGCGGTTCACACTCTGAGATCAGGCTAATGTTTCAAGACAATCCGCTACTAGCACAACTAAAACAGCAAATTAAAGAAACCATTCCGAAAAAAGAAGGCACGATCAAAGCCACAGAAAAAGGCTTCGGTTTTCTTGAAGTTGATAATAAAACCAGCTACTTCATTCCACCTGTATACATGAAGAAAGTGATGCATGGTGACAAGGTTGTCGCGTTGATCCGCACCGAAAAAGAGAAAGAAGTAGCGGAACCGGATGAATTATTGGAGCAATCCATTACTCGATTCATCGGTCGAGTAAAAATGATCCGCAATAATCTCAATGTCGTCCCTGACAGTCCCCAGCTAAAAGACGCTATACGTGCTAAGACGTGTAAAGGGCTAAGTCATGATGCGTTATCTGACGGTGACTGGGTTGTGGCGAAACTTATCCGCCACCCTTTGAAAGGTGAAAACGGCTTCTTTTGTGAAATCAGTGAGAAAATCACTGACGCAAACGACAAGGGTGCACCTTGGTGGGTAACATTGGCAAAGCATGATCTGCCGAACCAAGAACCCGCACCTCAGACAAATTGGGAAATGCTCGACGAATCGCTCATCCGCGAAGATCTGACCCAAGTGCCATTTATTACTATTGACAACGCCTCAACCAAAGATATGGACGATGCGTTGCACACCGTAGCGAACGAAGATGGTACCTATACGCTGACCATCGCTATTGCTGACCCAACAGCCTATGTTGCCGAAAGCACAGAACTTGATAAACAAGCACGCGAGCGCGGTTTCACTATCTATCTGCCTGGTCGTAACATTCCAATGTTGCCTCGCGAGTTGAGCGACGACCTTTGCTCCTTGCGTGAAGAAGAAATTCGCCCTGCACTTTGTTGCCGTGTAACCGTTCAAGCCGATGGCACGATTGCCGAAGACGCCACTTTCTTTTCAGCCACCATCAAATCGCAAGCTCGTTTAGCGTATGACAACGTGTCTGATTGGATTGAGAACGGTCACAGCGAAAACTGGCAACCATCAGATGTCATTGCAGAGCAAGTGAATGCGCTCCACCGCCTTGCAAAGGCGCGTGTGAATTGGCGTGAAACCAACGCGGTGACCTTCCCTGACCGTCCAGACTATCGTTTTGAGTTAAGCGAAGACAATGACGTTATCGCCATACACGTTGACCCACGTCGTATTGCCAACCGCATGGTTGAAGAAGCAATGATCACCGCGAATATTTGTGCAGGTCGTGCTTTGCGTGAGCATTTTGGCTTTGGTGTGTTTAACACTCACGCTGGTTTTTCTACTGAGAAAATGGCGGATGCCGTTGAGATGATCAACCAACATGGTGGTGACGTAAACGCAGACACACTAGCAACCGTTGAAGGTTTCAGTGCATTGCGTCGCTGGTTGAACACCCAAGAGACCACCTTCTTGGACAATCGTATTCGTAAATATCAAGCATATAGCGAAGTGGGTACGGCACCCGCCCCGCATTTTGCAATGGGTCTGGATGTTTACGCAACGTGGACATCTCCAATCCGTAAGTATGGCGATATGGTTAACCATCGCCTACTTAAAGCGATCGTGCGTGGCGAAACCGCGGCACAAACGCCTGACGAGCTGATTGGCGATGAGCTGGCGCTGCACCGCAAGCATCATCGCATGGCCGAGCGTGACGTTTCTGACTGGTTGTATGTGCGCTTGCTTAAAGACAGCGTAAAAGAAAAGAAAGCTTTCTTGGCTGAAATTTTCGATATCAACCGTGCCGGCATGCGTGTTCGTCTTCTTGAAAATGGCGCAATGACCTTTATTCCTGGTTCATTGATTTGTGAGAACAAGAAACGCGTTGAATGCAATGCTGATATGGGAACCATCTCCGTTGACGGTAATAAAGAATTCCAACTGGGCGACCAGATTGAAGTGAATATTACTGACATCAAAGAGGCTACCCGCTCTATTGTCGGGAAGCCAACGAGAGAGTTTGCTGTCGTTGCAGAGAAGCTTGAAGCAGAAGATGCGGTTGCTACAAAGGGCGAATAATCTATCGCACCTTTAGTCTTCGAAGAAGCCAGACATCGTCTGGCTTTTTTTTGATCTGTTGATGGTCAGTTAGCGAAATTTTGGCAATAAAAAACCCGGTCCATGGAGCCGGGTCAGGTTACCTTTTGACTTTTCAGTGCGTAAGCAAAGTAAAGTCCAGCTATGCAGTAACGCCAAAAATGGACCAATCATTAGGTTGTCGGCGGCCAAACCAAATCCTTATGACTGTTTGTTGTCCAAACCAGTTTGCTCGTTGCAAACCTTATTGTTATTCAATGTATATATTTGAAACAGTACTTTGCTACATCACGCTGATGTTTGGTTGAACGATGTAAGAGTTTTCGCACAACCAAAAGAATCAACATGTTTACAATCTTCAACAGCATGACATCACATCAAACCGTCGACTCAACATAGTGATAATGCTCGCATAAAACAAAGTATGATGTAAAGTTATTGTAAACATCACCACACACATCAGTATAAGAAATCATCTTAATACTCATTGAGTTACTTTAAGCGTAGACTGCCCAATTGAAATTAACCAACTCTTCGCCTAACTTTTTATACCCTGCATGCCTGTAAATTTATCACCCCAATACCGAACTGAATGAGAACACAGCTAGATGACAGGTATATTAACCAACCGAAGACGTCGAACCCGTCTTATTCATGATACAAATATGATTCAATACTTCCCCAGTCAACAGCCAAAAAAAAACCGCAACTTCATAAAAAGATGCGGTTGGATATGCAGAGCATATTGCCAAAGGACTCGTTCTTTACTTCTGACGCCTTAATAACTCAATTTCTTTTGCTACGTCAGCGCGTGTTAAACCCACGTCGTTAAGAAAGTGTTGATCTTCCAGTTTTCGTTCAAGTTCACTGCGTAACTGATAACGACGCCATAAACCCCAACACTTGTGGACGAGGGTTGCGATGAAACCGCCATGAAGCTTGCTTGGCATTTGATCAATGTCGATGCCGTGCCGAGAATTTACCGTTCTGCTTGCTTTGCTTCTCATGACGTTTCCCCTTTTATCTGTGTCTCTTTCACTAACCCACTTGACAGTTCAATATTTAAACAATTTAATTGTTAAGAAAAGCCAATAGTTTTCACACAAAACTTCAAAGGAATTGATGTATGACCAACTTTGATATCGACCAGTTGAGAACACTCGTCGCGATCGTTGACTGCGGGAACTTTGCCGCAGCAGCAAACAGCGTTCACCGCACGCAATCTGCAGTTAGCATGCAAATGAAAAAACTTGAGGAAGTGTCAGGCGTTGCATTGTTTCAAAAACAAGGACGTCGCCATGTACTTACGTCTCACGGTATGACGTTGGTGAGCTATGCGCGCCAAATGCTGGTATTGAATGATGAGGCGATGGCCCATTTTCATAGCCCGGAAATGAACGGCATTGTTAAATTGGGTGTCTGTGACGACTACGTCAACCTTGTTTTTCGTCGGATACTCACGGGGTTTTCTGAGCGCTACCCTAACCTTCAGCTTTCAGTTCAAAGTAACAGCAGCCAACGATTGCTCAAACAAGTACTGGATGGGCGTTTAGATCTCGCATTGATTAATATTCACGACCAAAGCTACCCTGCCACACAACTCTTTACCGAAAAGCTGGTTTGGGCCAAAGCCAAGCACATTACCTACTGCAAAGACCGACCACTCCCGTTAGCCATCGAAGTCGAGTGCCGATGGGGACGGCTTGCCATGGATATTCTCGATCGCGCGAGTATCCCTTATCAGGTGGTACTTTCCGCGGCGGATTTCCATGGCCTAAACGCAGCCATTGAATCAGGCATGGCGGTTTCATTGATTGCCGCTTGCTCAGTTACGGAAGATATGGATTTGCTGGAATGGTTGAACAGTAATTCGGTAGAAACATCGATTGCCAGTGGACTAAGTCTAAAACCAGGGGCAAGTGAACCCGCGGTTCTTGCTCTGGCTGATTACATTACTGAATGGTATATGCGCCGCAATCAAAGTGCAGCATAGCGGCTTCTCTCACTGGATATCTGTCTGACTAATTAGTGAGAATAAGGCAGCACTGTGAGAGGCATAATATTGCGCCACAAGTTACTCGCATTTAGACTGGAGATATTCGCTTATAGCAGGTGTTTATTCTACTAATGCGTGCCATCATCACATTAAAAGCCATTTCGCTCGTCAGCTTTGTGCTCACGGGTTGTGAATCAACACCGACGGCCACACCCTACGATTCCACTAATGTGCACTACAAAACAGACAGGCCAAATTCATTAGCGCCATATATTAAACTGGGTGAACCTCTGAGTGCGGCATTAGTTCAATACTTCGAAGAATGGCAAGGTACACCCTATCGTTGGGGCGGAGTATCGAAGAAGGGAATCGACTGTTCGGCATTTACGCAGCAAGCTTATCAAGCCGTTTTTCAACACCCGCTGCCGCGTACTACTAGGCAACAAGTGGCGAAAGGCAACAAAACAACGTTGCACTCTGCAACCTATGGCGACTTAATCTTCTTCAAAACGGGCGCTCGCCGCTATCATGTTGGAATATATATCGGTGATAAGCAGTTCATGCATGCCTCTTCGTCGAAAGGTGTCAGCATCTCAACGTTAGACAACCCATACTGGTCAGCACGCATTTGGCAGATCCGTAGCTATTTTGCTGAATAAGCTTTCAACGATTCTCTCTACCAAGGAATCACCGTCCCATCGTGATGATATAACCGCCCTGAGTCCTCAGCGTTAACATGTTCGAATTGGGCCAGTATCCGGCTTGCCGTCAACGACGGCGAATATAACTTATCTTGGGGCCAGTTCTTGGTAAAAGGCTCTGAGAGTGCGCTTGGTGTCGTTCCTGGGTGCATCGCAATCACAGAGCAACGCTTTGAGCGCCTCCCCCATTCAACAGAAAGCGTTTTGATAAACATATTCAGCGCGGCTTTTGACATGCGGTAGCTGTACCAACCACCTAACTGATTGTCTTCAATGCTAGCAACTTTGGCACTAAGCGATACCCATGTAAGTTCTGAGTGCGAGTTAATCCACGGGGACACTGCCTGCGCTAAATATAAATGTGGCAAAACATTCACCGACATCGACTTTTCTAACCACTCTGCTGACACTTGCCCTAGGTGCTTTTCAGGAGAATGGTTGTCATCGTGCAGTATTCCTGCGCATTGAATAATACCCTTAAGATCAGACGAATAAGGGGAAAGCCAATCTCGAATCTTTTGCACATTATCCGATTGTGTCATGTCGACACACAAATGTGCGCTGACCCTGTCATCACTAGGAAGATCTGATCGGCTTGCCGTAATAACGCGATAGTCGTTTTGAAGCAGCCTCTTGGTTAATGCCAAACCAATGCTTCCATGTGAGCCAGCCACCAATACCGTCTTCTTCATCCTTATTCCTCTAAATTGTTCTGCTAATATCACCTAACACACTGATTCATCAATTATCGTGATCTTTTCAATTATTTAAACGTATTGCGTTCGGTACTGAAAATTGCACGAGCATTGGAATAGCTATATATGACTCAAAACACCATTGTGATCACTGGCGCTGCGCAAAGGATCGGGTTTGCGCTTGCTAAACATTTTGTCGAAGGCGGAAATTCGGTGATTGTTTCCTATCGTACTGAAAGGTCGGGCATCGCCACCCTACGCAAGATGGGGGTGGAATGCATTCACGCTGATTTTTCAACCGATGCTGGCATTCATCAATTTGCGAGAACATTGGCAGAGCGTAACCTTACCCTTCGTGCACTCATACACAACGCCTCGGATTGGAACGCAGAAAAGCATACTGACGATTATGCCGCCTTGTTAGATCAGATGATGCAAGTACACGTCAAAGCGCCCTACTTGCTCAATCAGGCACTCGCACCGTTTATGCGTACTGATGAGAATGCGGACAGTGACATCATTCACTTTACTGATTATGTCGTGAAGAAAGGCAGCGCGAAACATATCGCGTATGCAGCGAGTAAAGCGGCACTGGAAAACCTCACCCTATCTTTCGCACAGAAACTTGCGCCACAAGTTAAGGTGAATAGCATTGCTCCCGCACTCATTATGTTTAACGATAGTGACGACGACAATTACAAGCGAAAAGCACTGTCTAAATCTTTGATGAACCTTGCTCCAGGTGAAGCAGAGATAGTGAATGCGGTTGAATTTATATTGAACAGTAACTACATGACAGGCCAAAGCGTCAATCTTGACGGTGGCCGAGCACTAAAATAACAAGACGGAATGATAGCTATGCAAAATGCGATTATCACTATTACCAATCTTCGCCTACGCACATACATTGGCTTTAATCCTGATGAGCAAGAAAAGAAACAGGATGTTGTGCTGAACATTGAGATTCACTACCCCGGCGACAAAGCATGCTCAAGCGATGTCGTTGACGAAGCGTTAAATTATAAGGTGATCACGAAAACCATCATCGACCATGTCGAAAATGGCCGTTTCCTGTTGCTCGAAAAATTAGTTTCAAGTGTTCTCGATATCGCTAAAGGTCACCATTGGGTCACGTTTGCACGCGTAACCATCGATAAACCTCATGCACTTAGGTTTGCCGATTCTGTCTCTCTAAGCCTGAGTTGGCAGCAAGAAGAATGATACGGAATGCATAAAATTTAAGGTTCCTTCTATTTTTTCGAACAAGTTGTTCAGTTGCTGGTGCTTAACCTTAAAGCAATATTGATTATAATTCTCATTAACACTAATCAATTGGACACGTTTCTGAAATGGAAAAACCCGCTCAGTATGGCCTTACCCATCGCCTAATCCACTGGCTCAGTGCTTTGCTTATCATTGGACTGTTTGCCGCCGGATTGTGGATGGTTGACCTTACCTATTACAGCAGCTGGTATAAAACGGCCCCTCATTGGCACAAATCAGTCGGTCTTTGTGTCGCAGCATTAACCCTTTTTCGTCTGGTTTGGCGTTTTGTCAAAAGTACGCCAGAGATAGAGGGTAAACGATTCGAAAGAGTTGCAGCACACGCAGCGCACAACGTCATTTATATCCTATTGATTGTTATTTTCACGTCGGGCTATTTAATTTCCACTTCAGATGGTCGTCCCATCGAAGTTTTCGACTGGTTTGCAGTTCCTGCGTTGGGTGAGTTATTCCCTGACCAATCTGACATTGCAGGAACCGTTCACTACTATGCCGCTTTTGGGCTAATCGGATTGGCTGTATTGCATGCCGCCGCCGCACTTAAGCACCACTTTATCGATAAAGATAATACGTTACGGAAAATGATTGGAGGCAAATCGTGATGAAAAAGACCCTACTTGCTTTAGCGCTCGGAGCGACAACACTATTCTCAGCGGCTACGTTGGCAGATGACTATGTCATCGACACCAATGGCGCTCACGCGTCAATCAACTTCAAAGTTCCACATCTGGGCTACAGCTTTATTAAAGGTCGTTTCAACGATTTTGGTGGAGAGTTTTCTTACGATCCCGCGAATGTTACTGATTCGGTCATCGTTGTGAACATAGATACAACGAGTCTGGATTCCAACCACGCCGAACGCGACAAGCACTTGCGCAGTGGAGACTTCATTAATGCATCTAAGTTCTCAACAGCCACCTTTAAAAGTACATCTGTTGAAGAAAATGCTGATGGTACACTCACCCTTAATGGCGACCTGACATTGCATGGTAAAACCAATCCAATTGCTATTCAGGCAAATTTCATTGGTGCAGGTGAAGACCCTTGGGGTGGATATCGTGCTGGCTTTGAAGGGACTACCCGCCTTGCGTTGAAAGACTATGATATCGCGGTCATGGGTGCATCTAGCTATGTAGATTTAGAGTTGCATGTCGAAGGTATTCGAAAGTAATTTACTCACGAATCTCTCCAAACAAACTCCCCCTACTAATCGGGCAGATTTCAAATCTGCCCGATTTCTTTTCTCCCTCATTAGACTCAAAATCAGTTAAAAACAACTCTGATCTGCAACCCTAATAAAGTAGATTTTGATCACAAAATCGGCCAATCTGAGCGCGTAGAGTGTTGAGCTTATTTCTGCGAATTTGGCGGTGAAATGTTCAACCCAATTCTGTTTCGTCATCAATTGCATCAGATCCCAGAACTATCTGGTTTTGAAAAAAAAACACAGACAATCCTTGCTGAAAAATTACGATCTTTTGGTTTTGAGCCAATAGAAGGCATTGGGGGGCATGGTGTTGTCGTTCAAATTGAAACGGGTTTGGACGGGCCACGTCTTTTGTTTCGTGCAGATACTGATGCGCTTCCAATTAACGAACTCGCAAAACACGAACATGGATCGAGACGCTATGGCGCCATGCATGCCTGCGGACACGACGGTCACTCAGCCAGCTTAATGGCACTAGCACATCGACTGTCTTCTCAGCGCCTTCAGCGTGGTTCCATCACCCTTATATTTCAGCCTTCTGAAGAAAACGGGCTCGGCGCACTTGCCATGCTTAATGATAATGCATGGGCAAAAGGTAACATTGATTACGCATTTGGTTATCACAATATCCCTGGCTACCCACTGGGGCAGATACTCTGCCGAGATAACACTTTCTCTTGTGCATCGATCGGAGTTTCCATCACGTTCAAAGGCACGACTGCACATGCCGCCTACCCAGAAACTGCGGCCAATCCTTCCCGAGCCATCAGACAAATGATGCTAGACATCGAAACCTTGCCCACGGAGATAACTCAAGGGTTTGCTATGTCGACCATTGTGCATATCAATTTGGGACAAGCAGCATTTGGAACGACACCTCAATCTGGCGAATTAATGGCGACATTGAGAAGTGACAGCAACAAATGCTTTTCGACACTCTGTGCACAGGTGAAAGAGCGAGCAGAGTATTATGCAAAAAGAGATGATCTAACATTAAACATTGAATGGATTGATTCATTCAGTGCCACCATCAATCACAGCGAAGCTAACATGCTGTTGAAACAAGCATGTAAAGACTTAGGATTTGATTTCATTGGGCTTGAGCAACCAATGCGATGGTCCGAAGATTTTTCTGAATACGCTAAAACATGGCCATCAGCATTTTTTGGCATTGGCAGCGGAGCCGACCACCCGCCTCTTCATGATCCTCGCTATGATTTCCCCGACACGCTAATCGATATTTCAAGTAAGATTTTTGAGCAGATTATTCGCGATATGAATGGACTCAAATAAAATCCATCCCTCCTTTCTTGTTGTTAAAGTAAACAGATAGCAACAAAAAAGGGATGAACATATGTTCATCCCTTTCACGTGGTTATACGTTAAATCTAGATGAGATCTAGCACTTACAATTCACCGCGTAGCTCAACGAGTTTCGCTTTAATTGCACGTGCTTTGTCTTCCGACAGATCATATTTCCACATCACTATAATCGCGAGTGCTGCTGTCGAAGCCGGGATAATAATATCAGCAAGACGTAATTGAATCAGCGTTTCAGCCGACTGACTCGCGGCACCGGGGTCAAAGCCGACCAATTTAATCACCAAGCCCCCCAAGATTAGCGCCAGTGCTTGGCCTAACTTGACCATCAGCCAATAGATTGCACCGAAGGTACCTTCACGGCGTGGCATACCATTTGACAGTTCATCCATATCGCAAACATCAGCAGTCATACTCATCATCAGAGTAAACAAACCACCAATACCAAACGACATCAACGGGATCGGCATGAAGATCAACCAAGGGTTTGAAGGATCAAAGCTCCACCATTTCAGGCTGTAGCCTACAATTGAAATCATCGTTGAAATGATGAAAGCATTGCGCTTTCCATACTTGCTTGCCATCCAGCTAATAATTGGAATAACCAAAAATGCCGTTGTCATAGCACTAACCGTTGCAAACCATGCTGGCCAGCTACCTGTCGCGCCGTAGTCGCCACCAAACATATGGAAAACAATGATAAAGAAGCTAAATGAAGCCACCAATTGGAAGCCATTGAAGACTAAGAAAGTCGCGCCACACAGCTTAACAAAAGGGCCGTTTTTGAAGACTGTTCGAATGCCAGAAAAGACTGCTTTCAAGTTCGTCCACAATGTTGCGAATGAAATCTCAGCACGGTTCTCAAGTTTGCTGTCATCAAGACCTTTACAGAATAGACCCGGCAAAATACCCAAAACAATACATGCACCTGCAACATACAGAGAAAGTTCACGTACCCCTTCGGCCTGCGTTGGGAACAAATCTTTATCCGCAATCATTACCCAGAACCACGGTACGATCATCCATGCAACCTGACCCATCGTTTGAGCGAATGCCATCAAGCGAGTACGTTCGTTGTAGTCCGAGGTCATTTCGTAACCAAGGGCAACGAAAGGCGTCGCAAACATGGTGTTACCGATAGTGAAGATCATCGAGAAAATGAGGAAATACCAAAAGTTATACGCTTGAGATGCTTCAGGATCGAGTTGCCAAAGTAAGGCAAAAAACACGCCACTTAGAATGGCGCCAACAACAATGTAAGGCCTTCTTCTACCCCAACGTGATTTGGTGTTGTCTGTGATGAATCCCATGATGGGATCGGTTAATGCATCAAAAAGCCTTGGCAGTCCACCCAATAAACCCGCTAGAAATGGGTCAATACCAAAAGCAGTGATAAGAAAGAAAGAGAAGACGCCTAACGCTCCAGGTAAAAGGTTAAGCGTGAGTGTGCCTGCACCGTACGCCCCTTTCTGTGTCATCGGAACGTCGATTTTCGCTTTCATGATTTGATTTTCTGTCGCTTCTATCTGTGACATCGCTCTACTTGTTAACCGATTGTGAATTTGGTATTGCAATACTAACCAAGTGTTGCGAGATACATCAAATCACCCATCAAGAACACATGCCTATTAAATATCATTTTGAAAGCGCTTTCTTTGGTTCTATATGTCACCAACAGAAGCTTCCATTGTGATTATTATTAAAAATAGACTATTGGCGAGATTATCATCTGAATAGATGGGTGAATTTGGTATATTTCCTATAAGTGATGTGACATACAAATATTTGCGGATGAATGTAACGATGTATCGATTAGGAGACACAAAAAATAATGTACGCCTACGCATATGAATATTTCAGATTATTTTTTTATTCAACGACTTATTCATTTTCACCAATGCATCTCGATAAGACCTTCCGTTCACATTTATGCAACGAAAGCGCTTTCTAAAATAACGCCTGTTTTCAAACAAACTGCTGGGATGGCAGAAAAGAAAAAGAAAAAAGCCAGTGGGACCCCACTGGCTTTGATGTTCATTTATCAAGGAATTTCTAGACGTTAGCTTTTGCTTGCTCGACGCTCTTGAACTGCATCAGCCAGACGCTGAAGCACTTGCTCTGTATCAGGCCAGCCAATACATGCATCGGTAATGCTCTGACCGTACACAGGCGCTTTTCCTTCAACAAGATCTTGGCGACCTTCAACAAGGTGGCTTTCAATCATCACACCAAAGATAGCATCGTTTCCGCCAGCCACTTGGTTTGCAACATCGTCAGCGACAACAACTTGGCGTTTGAAGTCTTTGCTGCTGTTTGCATGACTGAAATCAATCATCAATTTGTTGCGCAGTTTTGCTGCATCCAGCTGCTCGGTTATCGCTGCAACGTGCTCTGCTGAATAGTTTGGCTCTTTACCACCACGAAGAATAATATGGCAATCATCATTGCCGGCCGTTTCAACAATCGCTGAATGACCATATTTGGTCACTGACAAGAAATGGTGCGGAGATTCCGCGGAACGAATCGCATCCGTTGCAATTTTTATGTTGCCATCGGTACCGTTTTTAAAACCAACAGGACAAGACAAACCTGACGATAGCTCGCGGTGTACTTGAGATTCTGTAGTACGCGCACCAATTGCACCCCAACTGATCAAATCGCCCATGTACTGTGGCGTGATCATATCAAGGAACTCGCCTGCCGTTGGCAATCCCATATCGGTAATATCAAGCAGCAATTTACGACCAATTCGTAAACCGTCATTGAGCTGGAAGCTGTTATCCATGTACGGGTCGTTGATCAACCCCTTCCAGCCAACAGTCGTACGTGGTTTTTCGAAATATACACGCATCACGACTTCAAGTTTGTCTGCATGTTGGTCACGAAGCGCTTTTAGCTTCTTCGCATATTCAACGGCAGCTTCTGTGTCGTGAATTGAACAAGGACCGATGATAACCAAAAGACGATCATCGTTGTCATTCAGAATATTGTGGATAGCTTGACGAGCATTAAATACCGTTTCAGACGCCTTTTCAGTGGCTGAATACTTCTCCAGAATTGCCACAGGTGGCAGGAGTTCTTTAATGTTGCTAATTCGTACGTCGTCTGTTTTATAAATGCTCATTATTTCACCTTGCTGCTCACTAACCATTGCTCCTACAAAGAGGTTAAGCAATGTGTTTCCCTACATATTGATTGTTAACTTATCGCCATTCCACACAGAGTGCAAACCTAATTTTACAGATATATTGATTTTTTTATGCGCTTACAACATTGACTGAGGAAATATATGTGCTAAAGGAAGCTTTGATTGCTTACCTAGTCATGATGATTAGCGAGTCGGCCATAGCTTTTCAAGATCGAGTGATGTTTCCAACGCATCCGCTAACACATTGAGACTCCTCTCTCTTTCGTCTTCCAGGCTAACCCGTTTCGCATCGCCTAGCCCTGCCCATTCCAGAAGCAATGAGCAGGCTTCTGGCGAATCAAACAGCCCATGCCAGTAGGTACCAAGCACGTTATTATCTTGATTAATCAACCCGTCGAGACCATTTTCTGATGAGATCAAGTGCTCCCCAGCGGAGTCTGTGATACCCATATGTATTTCATATCCAAAAACGGGGGCTGTTTTACCACAGAGACGTAATTGTCCTTTGCAACGCGTCAGTACTTTTTCACGCTCAATAATGGTGTGAGTGTTTAGATAGCCGAGTCCTTCAGCGCGTAAAATTGTTCCTTCAATACCGTGGGGATCTTCAAGCATCTTGCCAAGCATCTGATATCCTCCACAAATCCCCATCACTTTACCGCCATATCGCAGGTGCTTGGTAATTTGTTCATCCCAGCCGTATTCGCGCAATGATGCCAAATCTGAAATGACACTTTTACTTCCTGGAAGAATGATGAGGTCACACGTAGGTAAAGGCTTGCCCGGCGCAGCAAATTGCAAATTCACTTGAGGGTGAATCCGAAGTGCATCGAAATCTGTGTGGTTACTGATGCGGGGTACTACAGGTACCACAACGTTAAGGGTTTTATCAGTGTCCAAAGTAACCTGAGTGACATCAATGGCATCTTCTGCATCAAGCATCAAACCCTGAAGATAAGGCACGACGCCAATCACGGGTTTGCCCGTTTTCTCTTCTAACCAATCAAGCCCTGGTTCAAGTAAAGAAATGTCTCCGCGGAAGCGATTGATAACAAAACCAATCACACGATCTCGCTCAGATTGGGAGAGACAGTCCAATGTTCCAACCAAGTGCGCGAACACGCCGCCTCTGTCGATATCAGCAACAATAATCACTGGCACATCTGCTTCTTCAGCAAACCCCATATTCGCGATGTCATTCTCCCGAAGGTTTACTTCGGCTGGGCTACCTGCTCCTTCAATCAGCACACATTCAAATTGCTGTTGAAGAATAGAAAAAGATTCCATCACAGGCTTCATGGCGAATTGCTTATAAGATTTAAAGCCAATCGCGTTCATGGATTCACCCGCTTTGCCTTGCACAATAATTTGTGCGCCACAATCGGAGTTAGGCTTTAGCAGTATCGGATTCATGTGCACCGTGGGCTCTACACCACAAGCTAATGCTTGAAACGCCTGAGCGCGGCCAATTTCGCCGCCATCGGAGGTGACTGCGCTGTTGAGCGCCATGTTTTGTGGTTTAAAAGGCGCAACAGCAATACCACGGCGTAAAAGTACACGACCTAGTCCGGCGACAAGAACACTTTTCCCAGCATCGGATGTTGTGCCTTGCACCATGAGCGCTTTAGAAGTTGGAAGCATGAAAAGACCTAATAGTTTTTCGGCACATCAATATCGCCGACGAGGAATGCAAAAATATCACACTGTTTGCAGAAAAATGCCAACGCAATCCGTTGCTAAGAAATTGTTTGCAATCATGGTCAAAGTTATTTGAATCATCACTAAAGTTTTAGACCAGCAACTCATACACTCTCAAAAGTGTAAAAATTGTAAACAAGGCAGGGAATGCTGTGAAAATATTCAAAAAAATAAAAACCCTACAATGGGTTGTGATGCTGATGAGCCTATTATCTGCATCAACAATGGCGACTAACTTTAACTACACCAATCTAGAAATTGGTTTTACCGGAAACCCATCGGGGTTAGCTGCAACGGGCAGAATAGCCTTTATGGACGGCGCGCACTTTGTGGTGAACGGAAGTAGTCAATTTGAAGGGGACTGGATCGCTTCGGGCGGTGCTGGCTTTCATGCGCCAATCAACGGTTTTGTCGATGTTCATGGCGACGCTCGCATCTATTCAGTGAAATTTCCGCAAGATGATAAACACGATTTCGGCGAGCTTGCGTATGGCGTAAACGTGGGCTTGAGAGCATGGATACTGCCACAAATTGAGGCAAATGCGGTTGTCGGTCAGGTCGCCTTTGATTCTGATGACACACGCAGTATTGTTGAAATAGGCGGACGTTTCCACTCAACCGATGCGCTATCAATCGGTGCGAGCTATCGCGCTAATGGTCTTTATAAAGAACAATTTTATTTTAATGTCAGGTTCGAGTTTTAGTCGATAAAACATCTGTCCACAACGGAATCACCAAATAAGCCACAGTGCGAATTTAGCGAGATAGTATCGGTGTAGTTGGTCAACGCCGCCGTTTTTTTTGGGGAGTCAGCTTAACGTGCTGACGGACGATCGCGATTCGCTCGGTGTGAACCCAAAATAGCGTTTAAATTCTCGGCTGAACTGAGAAGGGCTGCTATACCCCACCCCATAACACACTTCCGCGACTTGAAATCCGGATGAAAGCATTGACCGCGCTTTGTGCAGCCTTAATGATTTCACATACTGAATCGGTGACACTGACGTCACTTTTCTGAAATGTTCATGCAGTGTCGACGAGCTCATACCCGCGACACTCGCTATTTCTTCAATATCAAGATTACGCTCAAAATTCTGCTCAAGATAATGTACTACTGGGGCGATGCGATTGGCCCCAGCATGATTACTCACGCTGTTTCGCAGTAAACCGCCGCATGGGCCTTTCAACACCTGGTAATACAGTTCTCGACGCAATGAATCTGCCAAAATCTGCTGATCCATGGGGTTATCCAGTGTGTCCACCAAACGACTAATTAGGTCAGCAATTGATGCCGTTAACCTTGTTGATTGCGTCAGTGCCATTTGTTGTTCATTGGTTGAGTCACGCTGCCAGGGCGCCATTTCCATCATTAACTGTCCGACCAAATGCTGGTCAATCGCCAAGCTTAGTCCTACATAAGGCTTATCTTTGCTTACTTCCGATAGGCTGGCTTCAACTGGTCGCGTCACTGAATTGATGAGGTAAGTGTGTGTGTCGTAAATATACGATGACTTTCCTGTCGTTACACGCTTCTGTCCTTGTAACACAAAACAAATCGTTGGCTGGAGGACAAGCGGGATCAACGGGATATTTGACGAACACGAATACAGTTTCAGCCCATCAATAGCCGTGAGGTGACAACCTTCGCTGCCCATCTTTGCAACGACTTGTCTAGCAAGTGACGATGTGAATTCCATAAGTGCTTCTACTCCTGATATACCCAAACAACCTCACGTTGTAGGGTTGAGATCACCTTTGAGGTTGTTTGGGTATAGCCGGACAATTATGACACTTAAGATGCATCTAATGTGAAACCAAAGCGATAACTCGTAGTTTTAGGCAAGAACTTTGGAACATCTCGATAACAAAAAGAACAAACGGCAGCCATAGTGACAAACGATAAATAGACTTCCCCGTTCCTCTCAAAGGAAAAAGAACAACGCTGCCAACCCTAGGAAGGAGATAACCATGGCCGTTTCCGTCAATATCAACGGACAAGATTACAATCTCGATGTTCCCGCCGATACGCCATTGCTTTGGGCTATTCGCGATAATCTACAACTCACGGGTACAAAGTTTGGCTGTGGATTAGCGCAATGTGGCGCTTGCACTGTGCATATGGCAGGCCAGCCTATACGTTCATGTGTTACCCCTATTTCAGCCGTTGTTGGTCAACAAATCACGACCATCGAAGGTATTGAATCAAAGGCTGCGGATCTTATTCAAGCCGCGTGGGAAAAGTTGGAAGTGCCTCAATGTGGATACTGCCAGTCAGGGCAAATCATGGCCGCTAGCGCACTTCTTGCCAACAACGCCTCTCCGTCAGATGCAGACATTGACGCTGCCATGTCCGGAAACATCTGCCGCTGTGCAACCTATGTGCGTATCCGCCAAGCAATTAAAGATGCGGCTACCGCGCTAAATGAGGTCGCATAACATGAGAGATTACCTTAAAGGATATGACCCTCTTAAGACAGAAAGCGGTCACGAAGAAGGTACAAGCCGCCGCGGCTTTATCAAACTACTGACAACGGCAGGTGCAGGACTCACACTGGGCATTCATTTACCGAGTATCGCTGCAGAAGCGTCAGAAACGGCAGGAGCGCCTTTCTCACCTAACGCCTTTGTTCGCATTGGTGCAGATGACACCGTCACCATTGTCATCAAACATCTCGATATGGGGCAAGGCGTGACAACAGGTTTAGCCACCATTGTAGCGGACGAACTCGATGCAGATTGGGCAAAAGTCACCACAGAAGCTGCACCTGCCAATGCAAAGGAATACAACAACCTGTTATTTGGGCCAGTTCAAGGAACAGGCGGCAGTACTGCTATTGCCAACTCCTTTATGCAGATGAGATATGCGGGCGCGAAAGCGCGGTCCATGTTGGTGAATGCGGCAGCGAAAGTATGGGAAGCTCCCATCGATAAAATCGTCGTCAACCAAGGCGTTATCTCCCATCAAACCACTGGGAAATCAGCCACCTTTGGTCAAATGGCAGAGCTCGCTGCGTTACAGAATGTACCGACAGATGAGCAAATAACATTAAAGTCTCCCGAGCAATTTACCCTTATCGGTAAAACAGGCACGCCTCGAAAAGATAAAGGAAAAAGCAACGGCACAGCGGTTTATACCCAAGACGTCCAGCTTGAAGGTATGCTTACTGCTCTGGTGGCACACCCTCCAGCGTTCGATGCAAAAGTCGTGTCGTTTGATTCAACAGCCGCCAAGCAATCACCGGGCGTGGTCGATGTAGTACAAATTCCCACCGGCATTGCTGTGATTGCCACGGATTTCTGGAGTGCAAAAGTTGGCCGCGACAAGCTAACAATCGAATGGGACAGGTCGGCATTCAAGAAAAACACAGCAGAAATGAAGGCAGAATATACAGCATTGGCGAATAAGCCCGGCCTGTCGGCACGCAACGATGGTGATGCGTCGGAGGTCCTGTCTAAAGCCAAGACCGTGGTTGAAGCCACGTATTATTTCCCTTACCTCGCCCATGCACCGATGGAACCAATGAACTGTGTGATCCTTGCAGATAGCGACAAAGCGGAGCTATGGTACGGCGCACAACTTCAAACCATTGACCAAGTTTCGGTGGCAACCGTGTTGGGGCTAAAACCGCAAAATGTCAGCATTAATACACTCTTTGCTGGTGGTAGTTTTGGTCGTCGAGGCAACCCGAAGTCAGATTATGTTGTCGAGGCCGCACACATAGCCAAGAAGCTACCCAATGTGCCTATTAAGCTAGTTTGGACTCGCGAAGACGACATGAGAGCAGGCTACTACCGCCCTATGTATGTACACAAAATTCGTGGGTCACTTGATGCAGATGGAAACATTGAAGCGTGGGAGCAACGAATTGTCGGACAGTCGATTGCTGCAGGCACACCCTTTGAACAATTTATGGTAAATGGTGGTGTTGATGCGTCATCAGTGGAAGGTTCATCAACACTTCCTTATGCCATACCCAATTTTTCAGTTCAGCTTCATACGGTCACTTCACCGATTCCAGTCTTGTGGTGGCGATCCGTTGGGCATACCCACAACGCCTTTTCCACAGAGACTTTCTTTGACGAACTCGCTTATACAGCAGGCAAAGATCCCGTCGAATTCAGAGCGGCACTACTCAAAAATCACCCTAGACATCTTGGAGTGCTCAAACTCGCCGCTGAAAAAGCGGGTTGGGGAACGCCACTACCTGAAGGTCGAGGACGCGGCGTTGCAGTTCACGAGTCGTTCAACAGTTACGTGGCTCAGGTGGTCGAAGTGACCGTCAAGAATGGACAGATTCAGGTAGACCGTGTGGTATGCGCTGTTGATTGTGGCGTGGCTGTTAATCCTGACATCATCACAGCACAAATGCAGGGAGGTATTGGCTTTGGCTTGTCACCTGCGCTCATGAGCGAAATCACCTTGCAAGACGGTGCTGTGGTGCAATCCAATTTCCACGACTATTTGGTTCTCAGAGAAACACAAATGCCAGAAATTGAAGTGCATATTGTGCCATCTGCAGAAGCCCCTACGGGTGTGGGGGAACCGGGTACACCACCCATTGCGCCGGCTGTTGCCAATGCTGTGTTTGCCGCTACGGGGAAACGTCTTTATGACTTGCCGATGAAACTGTCGTAGGTCGTAGTAGCTTGAACAGTAGTAAACGAATAATTACCGATTGCCATCAACAAGGTACGGAAGCATAAACATGTCCAACCATCTTCTTCATTTGTTGAGTCAGTGGTATCCCGAAAAAGACAATGCCGAGTGGGTGCTCGGCACTGTCTTCAAAACCGAAGGCCCCTGCTACCGCAAAGCTGGCGCCATGATGTTGTTCAACAGTTTTGGACAACAGTTGGGCATGTTAAGTGGCGGATGTTTGGAATCTGACATTCAGCGTCATGCCAAGAAAGTGATGGCGACGGGTCGTCCCATGACAATGGTTTATGACAGCCAGGATGAAGATGACCTCTCTTTTCAACTCGGCATTGGGTGCGGAGGAACGGTGCATATCATGTTGCACCCAATTTCAGCCAATAACGATTACCTTGCGCTAGACACCTTGTATCAACATCTCTCCGCGAGAAAATCGGGTCATTATTTTCAGAGAATTCCGACGAACGATGATGAAATTGACGCCCAGTTCGTTCCTTCCATCGCTGCTCACCACCTTCGCAGTGATAAAGAAACAATTGCAAGCAAGGTGCAAGAAGGCAAACAAACATGGCTTAAAACCTATGTTCAGCCACCCGTACATTTGATGGTCGCAGGCGGAGGGTTTGACGCAATACCTCTCGTGAACCTTGCCCATCAGCTTGGATGGAAAGTGACAGTTTGGGATCCTCGACCCGCCAACGCGCGTCGTGAATACTTCGGAAATGTGGATGAGATTTTGCGATCATCCGCCGACTTACTCGATACATATTGTCAACAGTACGGTGTTGATGCCGCCATAGTGATGACACATAGCGTTTCACTCGATGCCTCTGTCCTCTCAGCACTAAAAACGTCGTCTATTCGCTACCTTGCATTACTCGGCCCCGTTCATCGCAAAGACGA
Organism: Enterovibrio sp. FF113; assembly: GCF_041439165.1. Taxonomy (NCBI): domain Bacteria; kingdom Pseudomonadati; phylum Pseudomonadota; class Gammaproteobacteria; order Vibrionales; family Vibrionaceae; genus Enterovibrio; species Enterovibrio sp. FF113. The sequence goes on from NZ_JBGONO010000001.1 coordinate 158,015, forward strand.
AGTCCTGGCCTTTGCAAAGTTATCTTTGTCACAATTCCCCTGCAAATTACACGCCCCTGCCGGTTTGCAACTCGGTGCAGCATTGCCAGAAGGTATCGCAATCTCTATGCTTTCAGAATGTATTGCAACGCTTAATAACGCGAACGCTATGTCGTTCAGTGGTGCCCTATCAGAATGAAAAAAATCGCAGCCGTAGTGCTTGCCGCGGGTCGATCTTCGCGGTTTGGCAGCTGTAAAGCACTCGCCCTGATCAACGATCGACCATTAATTGAATCTGCTATTGAAGCAGCAAAAACTGCCACGCCTGACGTTTTCGTTGCCACGGGTTATTGGCATAACGAGCTTGCTCAAGCAGCCCAAGACAACGCTTGGAATGCACGTCTTCTCTTTATCGAAAACTGGCAAAGCGGGATGGGTGATGTGATTGCCAGCGTAACGAATACGCTTGGCGATGATTATGAAGCAATTTTATTTCTTCTTGCCGATCAACCTGCGATTACGGGCGACAACATAGCGCTACTTTGTCAGGTCTATGAACGCCACAACTCCGATGCCGCTTGCTGCCAATATCCAGACACAATAGGCGTTCCAGCCATTATTAGCGCCAATGTGTTTAGCGAGCTAAAAGCACTACAAGGTGATCACGGTGCCAAAGCATTACTAATGGATAAAGCACACTTAATTGACAAGCTGGTGCTAGACCAGTGCAACATCGATATCGACACGCAAGAAGATCTCGATAACTACGTTCACTATCTCAACAACATGTCGTCATATTGGTGATTTAATGCAGAGATAATGAGATTGTTAGATAGCAAAAAGCCATCCTATGCGGATGGCTTTTTTCACGTAACGGCCTACTCTGCGTTGCCTGCCTCTATTAAGAACAAGGCGTGGCTGAAGCTAAACTGCTCGAGTTTTCCTGTTTGCTTTGAATCATCATCTGACGAATGGTGATCGGTGCACAAATCAATGTCGAAGCAACCAGCAAAGAAACAGGAACCGCCGTGATCACGATGAACGACTGAAGAGCACCCAAGCCACCTTCACCAGCCAACAGCAATACCGCCGCAACAACACCCAATGTCATCGCCCAAAACAAACGATGATATTTAGAAGGCGTCGCATCTTTTGACGTCACTACAGCAATAGAATACGCCATAGAATCACCCGTTGTCGCCACGAATGTGGTCGTCAAAACTAAGAACGCTGGCACTAAAATCGCCTGAAGTGGTAACTGCTGTAGCATAGCGATCAGCACTGCAGGTAAGCCTGCCTCGGCAAGGGGACCAGAAATACTACCCGGCTGAGACAGCTCAAAGAAAATACCTGTACCGCCTAGTGCACTAAACCAAAAGTTCGTCGCAATCGGCGCACAGATAGCCACCGCAAACACCAAATTACGAATACTTCGGCCATCAGAAATTTTAGCGATGAAAATTGCCATCATCGGCGCAAAGCCGATAAACCAACCCCAAAAGAACCACGTCCATCCTGTCATCCAACCCGCACTGTGGTCGCCCAAACTCAAAGCTGGGAAATTCACAATATAACTGCCGAACGCCGAGCCGAATTGTTCAAAAATGAACGTCGTTGGGCCGAGTATGAGTACCGCGACCAAAAGCGCGACAGCACCGATGACATTCATTTTGGATAGCCACTGCAACCCTTTATCCATCCCCGTGAAGGCCGAAATGGAATACACAGCAACGACGGCAAACAGAATGCCGATTTGAAGCGTTAGCGTATTTGCCACGCCAAACAAGGATTCAACGCTATAGCCTAATTGACTAGCCAGAAACCCAATGGGACCAATGGTGCCAGCTGCAACACCTACAATCGAGAAAGTATCTACAACCGCACCAAACCAATGGTTTTCCAGCTTCTTGCCAAATAGGGGATAAAGCAACGCACGTGGACGAAGTTTCAAGCCCTTCTTGTGGTGAGCGTGCATCAAAATGATGGTCGACAACGTCCCTAACACTGCCCAAGCAAGAAAACCCCAATGGAAAAAGCTTTGCCCTAACGCGCTAGACACTGCTCCTTCTGTGGTTGAACTTAACTCGGAAAATGCTGGTGGTGCAGAGATGAAGTGGTAGACAGGCTCAGCCGCCGACCAGAAAACACCGCCACCCGCGAGCAAGGTACACATGATCATCGACAACCAGCGGAAGGTACTGATATCAGGTTGAGTCTTATTGCCCAATGTCATACGACCTGCAGGAGAAATCGCGATGAAAAGTGCCAAAAGGAAATTCCCGACCATTAGCCACTGCCAAAACGGTCCGAAAAAATGCGCGGATTTTGCAAAAAGTGTATTGATGATTTCCGAGAAGCGCGAGATATCCATTGTCGCGGCCAATAGAAATGCTGAAAAGAAACCGATGGTCAATGTTGAAACAAGTTTATCGCTAGAAATTAGAGATTTAAAAGTCATGCTGCTCTCACTGTGGGCGTGAGGGATGGAACTCTACCAGCACATTTCGGTGATCTCCATCACTTTATTCGTGTCCTAATGAATTTTCGTTACATTCACAGGCTTTCAAAACACAAAATAGAAATATAACTATTTGTTTTATATGGTTAATTTGAAATCATGTCATGATAGACACTTTTTTCAGAGTCGTTTATCTCAATGAGATCTAAGTATTTGCGGTAATAATCTTCACTCGTCGTGGGAATGACGGCATAGCCATACCCATAATCTTTCATCGCTATCAGTGTTTTATGCAGTAACTGTCTACCCACTCCTTTTGCTCTCACGTTTTCTTTCACACCCAGAGGGCCAAAGAATCCTTTCGCGGTGCCATCAAAGCACGAAAATCCCAATATTTCGTTATTTTCAATGGCGATAAAAAGGCTGTTGTTATGTGAATAAGCAGTGTCAGCTTCACTTCGCCATTTTTCGTTAAAATGGGTTTCAATCCAATTCAGCACCATGTGCTTTTCTGGCCCGATCGGCTTTCTGATCGTCACCGCTTTTATTAATGCGGCACTTTCTATAAATGGGTTTTGGTAAAGCTTCACTAAGTAATCCATTAACCACCTTTGGGATCGATATATAACGACGAAAGCGCCACCGTTCCCACACATTACATTAACGAAAAAGACCCTTCAATAAAACAATAAACCCGCGATAAAACAACAAATGGAGAGCTAGCACTTCACACGTGCCACTGACTAAACCTTCGTTATACATTAACGACAATAAAACAGGCAAACACTGAGTATTTATACGTGTTTTTAGCCAAGTTATTCAATAGAATCACGCCATATTCGACGAGCGAATTCTCATCCCAAGGAAACAAAGCATGGCATTTTGGAACAACAAAGAACGCGAAATGGCACTTACCGCTAGGTTGTGTGAGCTTGAAACGAATTACAAAAATAAGCTAACCGTGTTGGAGCAACAACTCGAAGAAAAAGATGCACAAGCTTCGATATTACACACTCGTATCGAAGACCTATTAAAAACAAGTCAGTGCCAACAGCAAGGTGCTCAAATGTTGGAAACGATCCGAGAAGGCCTCCTCAGCAATGCCGACATTCTTGTTGCCGAAAAAAACGAGTTGGCTGCGCTTGACGATATGTTCGCACAAACCCTTTCTGCAATATCAAATCTGTCTTTGCGAGCAAATCGAATCACTGAAGAAGCACAACGTAACCAATCCGCGGTTACCGAACTCACGGAAACAACTACATCTATCAGTCGATTTGTTTCGGCTGTAAAAGAGATATCGGAACAAACCAACCTTCTGGCCCTTAATGCCGCGATTGAAGCTGCACGCGCAGGCGCCGCAGGGAGAGGTTTTGCCGTGGTAGCTGACGAAGTGAGACAATTAGCGAGAAAAGCCGGAGAAGCAAGCAGCCAAATCGAAGCGCTAGTTAAAAAAGTCATCGCGCAGAACCGTGATATCCAAGCTTTGGTTGAAGAAAGCCAGCATGGTGCTGAAGATGTTGCCACTTCATCAACACAGATTGAGACTGTCGTTTATCAAGTGATCGATAAATCAAAGAACATGCAGCGCGTTATCCAAAATGCCGCAGTTTCATCGTTTCTTAACACAGTAAAACTGGACCATGCCGTATGGAAAAGCTCAGTCTATAAATATGTCAGCAACAGCGACTATTCTCAGCAAGTTAACCGCCATACCGAATGTCGTTTAGGAAAATGGTACTTTGAAGGTGAAGGCGCTAAGCACTTTAATTCATTGCCTTCCTTCATCGCTATCGATTCGCCACATAAACAAGTTCACGAATCAGGCCGTCTTGCTCTTGATGCAGGAAAGCGTGGTGATTTTCATTCAATGGTTGGTCACCTAAGGACAATGGAAGAGGGCAGCATTCAAGTCACAACCGCCATTGATAGACTTATTTCTGAAAGCGCGAGTTAATCGTTCGTTTAGGAATGTGTTCGTTACGCTGCTCGTCAGCAATTAAAAAAAGCCTGAATATTCAGGCTTTTTCCATTTTTCGCTTCTTTGATTTTGAATGTGATTCAACAATCTGTTTGTGCAGTGCCAACGCTGCCCGTTGCAATCTTGGATGCAACTGAACCTGTCTAGTTTCCACCAGCGTCTTATTTAAATTAATTACCGATGCAGTCAAACACGCCGCTACTTTAACTTGACCCAGTTTTTGTGCGTACATCGCGGTTTTAATCGCCATAAATGCACGCTGATCATTTTTCTTGTAGCTTTGGGTAGCGAATCGCTCGAATCTTAAGAAATCTTTGTGATAAGAATTATGAATTCGAAAGACATGCTTGTCGTAGTATTCTTTGTACTTGCTGTAACTACCCGAACGGTTCGCTTGCATGAGCTTCTTTACCCACTCAGTCGACTTGATCGTTTCTTTCTTAAACAAGCCGGTTAGCCATGCAAACATTTATTTCTCCTACTTGCTCATCTCAAACCGTTACCCTTTGAGGGTATCCAATTCGCACGTGATTACGCTTTTTTACGCTGTCTTACCCCTCCGTTTTGCGGCACATAGCACACACTGTACGGAATCGGCAGATTCTACTGAAAATTGAATCAAAGTGCGCAAGTAAATTGTTAGTTATTGCGATGATCGTGGGCTAAGTCGCCACGGGCGATGCTCACCCCTTTTAACTGCGCGTAAACTTCCTGACCTTCCAATAAGCCAAGTTCATCCAATGCCCACTGAGTAATGTTTGCAAGCAATGTTTCGTTACCGACTCGCAACACCAACTGACAATAGCCGCTCTCTGATGATAACGATGCCGCCCTCTCAATTGACTGAATAACCGACGGGATCACATTGCGAATGCTGGTGTCATTAGAGCGTGTTTTTGCAATAGAGATATCGTTAGCGAAAATACGTAACCTAAGCGACGCGCCAGCATTTTCGTCGACTTTTGTCACCCACAGCGGCTGCCCTTCTAGATCTAACTGTGTCATCGCATAAACAGGATGAGAGCCAACAACCGTCGCTGTAACCAGTGCACTCTGTTCTTTCGCTGCCAACCATGGGCGCATGGGTAGTGACCCCCAAACATCATGTAACGAACCATTGGCGATAACCTCACCTTTTTCCAACAGCAACATATGGTCAGCAAGCTGTAATATTTCATCCAAACTATGGCTAACATATATGACAGGGACATGTAATGTCTGAGCCAAACGCAATAGATAGGAGATGAGTTCTTGTCGGCGGGGCTTATCCAACGAGGCCGTTGGCTCGTCCATGATCAGAATTTCCGGGTCTGACAATAGTGCGCGACCAATGGCAACACGCTGTTTTTCTCCCCCGGATAAGTCATTAGGATAACGAGAAAGTAACGCGCCAATATCTAGCAAGGAAACAACCTCGTTAAATTTGTCGCTATTGGATACTTTGCTTCCATAATTGAGGTTTTTCGCCACAGACATATGAGGGAATAGCCGGGCATCTTGAAACACATAACCGATGCGTCGTTGCTCTGGCCGCAAGTTGACACCAGCAGTGCTGTCAAACAGTACTTTGCTTCCAATGCGAATACTGCCTGAATCTGGCGTAACTAAACCGCTTATTGCGTTAATCAACGACGTTTTGCCTGCACCCGATCGTCCGAAAACCGCGGTGATCCCAGTAGATGGAATGGATGCAATCAATGACAGCGAAAAATCTTCTCTTTGGAGTGACACATCTAAGGCGATCATTTAATGCCCATCCTTCGCTTCATTCTTCGGCTTAACCATTCAGACCCAAACAAAGACAGCAGCGCGATCACAATGGAGATCGCACATAATCTCGCCACACTTTGCTCTGCACCCGGTGTTTCGAGAAAGGCAAACATGGCTAGTGGTATGGTTTGTGTCTCCCCCGGGATATTGGAAACGAACGTAATGGTTGCCCCAAATTCACCCAGGCTTCGCGCAAACGCCAATACAAATCCAGATAAAATCCCCGGCGCAATCAGAGGCAAGGTCACGGAGTAGAAAACGCGCCATCGTGACGCTCCCAGTGTTCGTGCGGCCTCTTCAAGCCGCTGATCGACCAATTCTAACGACAGTCGAATCGCTCTTACCAATAAAGGGAACGCAACAACAGCAGACGCCAAAGCTGCGCCTTTCCAGCTAAACGAGAACGTCACACCGAACGTGTCATACAGCCACTGTCCAACCACGCCACGCCGCCCCATAACAACCAAAAGCAAATAACCAATAACGACAGGAGGTAACACAAGAGGAAGATGAATAAATCCATCTAATAACGATTTCCCAACAAACTGTTTTCTGGCGAGAACCCATGCCACGGCAATACCCAGCGGCAAACTCACAGCCACAGCGACCAAGGAAATTTTCAAACTTAGGGACAGTGCTTCCCATTCAACGGGGGTTAAAAACATGTCTTATTGGTGCTCTAGTGGTTTGTTGATCACGATGAATCCGTTATCACGCAAAACGATTCTCGCTTGATTGGAATCTAAGTAGTCAAAGAAAGGCTGCGCAGCGAGCGTCGCGTCGGTAGTTAACGCTTTAGGGAAAACGATTGGCGTATGAGTGTCATTAGGAATATCTGCCACAACACTTACCGAAGGCGACGCTATGGCATCAGATCGATACACAATGCCCAGTGGCGCTTCACCGCGCTCGACCAATGCCAAAGTGGCTCGGACACTGTTTGAAAACGCCATTTTGTTTTTCAGCGAATTCCAAATGCCAAGTGATTGAAGCGCTTCTTTGGCATAAATACCCGCAGGAACATGACTCGGATCAGAAATAGCAATACGACTGCTGCCAATAGCTTTTAGTAAAGCATCAGGCGACAAACTGATAGTCTCAGCGTCGTCGGGATTCGCAATCAGCACCAAGGCATTTTCTACCCAAGGCGACACAGAAACGGGATCAATAACCGCTTCAGAAATCGCATAATCCATCCATTTTTCATTGGCTGAAATATAAATATCTGCGGGCGCACCGTACGCTAACTGACGCGCTAAGGCTGAGGAAGATGCATAAGAAATTGTGATTTTGTTTTGCGTTTCGCGCTCATACTCTTGGGCGATGAGATTCAATGCTGTGGTCATCGAAGAAGCCGCATACACCAAAACTCTATCGCTTGCGGCGACAGAGCCTGCAAACAAAGAGAATGCGGTCAGTATTAACAGGAAGCAGCGTTGCATACGAGCCCTACGTGTACGCGACAGAAAGGCACTATCATAACAACTATTTAAGCGACATACCCGAGCAAACTCAAGATGCTGGTTCAGAGAGAATTCATTTGCTGGCAAAGCCACCAAAGCAATACAAAATTCGTGCTACGCCTCAGTATTGATGACGATCGTATATCTGTTATCCCCAGCCACCAGCATATAGAGAATTTGCTGACCCATTGAAGGGTGAGAGATGAGGTAGTTCCCTTGTGGAAATTCAGTATCAGCTGGGCCGACAAGCACCATGGTAAAATGTTCGACTAAACGCCCATCAATCTCAGTGCCATTTCCACTTTCTTCACGTACTGATTCAACCAATACGTCATATTCGTTTTCTGCACCGTCAATTAACTGAACTGTCTGTCCAGTCAACTTGGAAATATTATCCCAAGACAACACATTCATTCTTTCTCTCCCGACATCCATGTTGGCAATATCATCGTGGTGAAGCCAAATTTATCCAGTTTCATGGTTCACAAAATTTCGATGAGTGAGCAGTGATTAAAGTGTAGCCACAAGCCGAGTGACAAACTGATTTTAAGTATGATTTTCTGACAGTTGCCCCAAAAATTATTGAAAAAGTGGCGACTTGAATCAAGGGCGAATGAATGAATCAGTTTTAAAGGTCGTTTTATGGGGAGTAAGAAAGATAAAAATGGAGATGGAGATGGAGTATTAAACCAGAAACGCCAAGTGACGTTTCTGGTACTGCTGCGATCAACGCATTTTCAAAGGACGCGTATTTTGCGGTTTATTTTGATGATAGAACCACAGGCGTCTGGCTTTATTAGTCATAATAAACACCTCTTATTATTAGTTCAGGTATTAAACAAGCGAACAACACCCACACTGTTTAGACAGCGCACACCGTTAACTTCCTGATTGATATAAAAACACTTCATGTATGCATAGTGTCAATGAATGACGTATCCCCTCGCTTTTTTAGAGGAGCACTTCTTCTAGAGTGGTGTGTATACTCAGATATGCATAATGCAGCTAAAGATATGACAGCGAATAATTGGAAAAATTCCACACACCATCACGATAAATGTATTTGTATTACATTAGATTGCAAGTTTCAAGTGAATCTCGCCCCAAGCATACTGGCGTCATCACAGTTCAGTTGAAAGCTTGTTGCCCATTAACGCTTTCATAGCCAAACACCTCAAACCGCCATTTCTCGCTGCTATCTTTGACCGAGTTCAGCTACACTCCGCACATCTACCTGTAAAAGAGTAACAAACATGTCTCAAGAAGAGATTGAAATCGAGGCCATTGGCGTCGAAGTGTCAGCGCACCCAGTAGAACTCTACAAAGTATTGAAGATCGCCAACGCCGTTAGCGGTGGTGGCGAAGCAAAGATGGCTATCGTTGAGGGCTATGTTGTCGTCAATGGTGAAGTCGAAACGCGCAAGCGCCGTAAGATCCATGACGGTGATGTGATTGAGTTTAACGAAGAGTTTTACGTGTTACTGTGCGACGAGCCGCCAACACCAGTAGAACCAAGAAAACCAAAGCCAGCCGCAGTCGAGAAAAAACCGCAGGCTCAACCAAAAGCTAAAGCACAAAAGCCAGCGAACAACGCTCAAGCTAAAAAGGCTAAACCCCAGAAAGTGGACAAGAAAGCGGCGAGTAAATTGAGCAAAAGTGCCAAGTCGTCACTGAGTGCTAGCGCCAAGACAGTGAATTCGGACAAACCTGCAGAAGACAAGCCAAAAAATGACGCGGCTACAGGGCGTTCGTCCATCACTTTCTAATGCCCATCGGATTAAGTAAGCAGTCATCAATTTACCAATAGAATTTACCAATAGAAAAAGCCACCTATTAAGGTGGCTTTTTGATTAGCTCTAAAAAGTTTAAAATCTAATACTGTGTGGTGGTACCTAACAAAACTTGCCTTACTATGCTCACTACGCTGAGCTTCCTACCTCGTGCTTTTCATTGCATGGGTTCTATCGGACAGTAAGGTCTACTTTCACTTACGATGCGTATTCCTACGCCAGTGTAACATTCCAAATTGTTGTGCAACCCAGTATCAGCGCCAGTCTGTTGCTTTCTGGCTTCGCCGAGCTTGGAGCTCATCCTCATTCGTCAGTCATGTTTGGGTGCAATTTGAGTATAAGAAAACTTGCCAAACGCGCCACGTCACATTTTCATGAATGTGATCGGGTTTCAGAAAACAGTTTTTTGTCGGGTTGATCACTCATTATCGGCAAGCATTATGCTTCACAGCCCATGTTATATGCGGGTTTGGCATAATGTGTCGTTATGAAAAATGGCTAAGTTTTCGCATAGCTATTTAAAATCAAAAAGAAATATTAATGCGCCATCGCAAGCGCACCATGACCGCGTATAATAGCTTTCTATTCACCCGCGCTATCAAAACTCCATGGATGCCAGATTGACAGTTTTTCATTCCCCATTTCGATTTATTCCTACTGCTCAAGCATCATTGGCGATGGCATTCTTTGGATTGGGGGTAGCTTGGTCGCTATATCATCCCATTACAGGCGATATCTCTCGACCGCTTCTTTCTATCATCGGCATTTTATTGATCGCCCCTGTTTGGCTCAAATATATGTTTGAACCAAAGCGTTTCTTTCAAGACCTTCGTGACCCACTTTATGGCAGCCTAATGGCGCCAATGACCATGTCGTTGCTGCTCATGGCAGACTTCCTGAGTGAGATGAGTGTGAAAGCCGCCGTGTTTGTCTGGTATCCCGCCATGGCGATGCACGTTTTTATGATGTGTTATTTCTTTTTTTACCAATTCAAGTCGTTTGATAAGTCCAACATCTACCCAAGCTGGTTTTTATATCCGGTAGGGTTGATCAGCAGTACCTTGGCCGGCCCGAAATTGGGCTTTGGCGACGAATCTGCGCTGCTTGCACATATCTGTATTGGGACTTATTTCTTTATGTTGCCATTTGTGCTGTATCGGCTTGTCTTTTTGGATAGCCTGCCAAGAAACTCTCGCCCTGTATTGGCAATCATGGCCGCCCCCGTCAATCTAGCGCTGACGGCCTATTTGGTGAATCTATCGAACCCTGATCCTGTTCTGGCTGGTGCGCTAGCTGGCGTGGGCATCATGATGACGCTGTTCGTCTATTTGTGTTATTTCGACCTGCTAAGAGAGCCATTTCAGCCCACTCTCGCCGCCTTAACGTTCCCTTCCGTGATCAGTGCGGTGGCGATGGAGCGTCTAACCATGTGGTTGGGAACCGATTTTCCCCATTGGTCTTGGCTTGAACGCTTAGGTTTGATAGAGCTTACCGTCGCTACACTGCTAGTAAGCTGGGTCAGCTTTGGCTACATTCGCCATTATGGATTTGGCCGATAGGCTTGGCTTGGCTTGGCTTGGCTTGGCTTGGCTTGGCTTGGCAATAAACTGACAATAAGAGAAAAGCGGGATTAACCCGCTTTTTTTAACATCCCTTCCGTTTCTAGAAAATGAATGATTTCAGGAAGACCTATCCCTTTCTTCAGGTTCGTAAACACATAAGGCTTATTCGGTCGCATCCGCCTTGTATCTGAATCCATCACATCCAGATCCGCGCCAACATAAGGGGCAAGATCAATCTTATTGATCACCAGCAGGTCAGATCGCGTAATTCCCGGGCCACCTTTACGTGGAATTTTTTCGCCTTCAGCCACATCAATCACATAGATGGTGAGGTCAGCAAGCTCCGGGCTAAACGTAGCACTCAGGTTGTCACCGCCGCTCTCAATAAACACCAAATCCAAGTTTTTGTGTAACTTCGCCAATGATTCCACCGCTTCAAGATTCATCGACGCATCTTCACGAATGGCGGTATGCGGGCAGCCTCCTGTTTCCACGCCCACTATCCTGTCAGCGTCGAGCGCTTTCGCCTCTGTCAAAATACGCTGATCTTCACGGGTATAGATGTCATTGGTCACCACTGCTAACGAATAATCATCACGCATGGCTTTACAAAGTACCTCAAGCAACGCCGTTTTTCCTGAGCCTACCGGACCACCTACACCAACACGCAAAGGCTGTTTATCGTTCATTGTTCATCTCCTTATGAGCGGAAAAGTCGTGAATACTGCGTTTCGTGACAACTTGAAGCTATCGCCTGCGCAATCGCAAAACTGCCCACGTTGTCATCACTGATTGTTTTTGATTCATCTACCGCACGTTCTAAACTCGGTGTTAATGCCATCAACACTTTTTGGCCGGATGTTTGCCCCAGCGGGATCATTTTCACCCCTGCCACAACGGTGTTTTCGAGCCAACTCCATGCATAGCCATGACAAAGGCTGTCTTCATCAATGCCCCATTTCACCCCCGCATACGCAAAGCCCGCCAATTGGCTTTTGGTGATCAACGGCACTAACTCATGCTTTTCACTGATCAGTTCGAGCCTGATCAGCAATTTTTCCATGGTCCGTCCGCGTTGGATCTCTTCTTGACGCAATTCCAACGTTTCGCGACTGGCATAAAGCCAATTGCACCAGTACTCGATCGCCTCTTTATCAGAAGACTCAAACGCCTTATACAAACGACGCAAGATAGGCAGTTCCAACTGCTGCAAGCTGTCATACGCCAGACTTTGTAGCCAATCAGACAATGCCTTCTCATCGGCGACCCAGCCACATTCAATGGCCCATTCCAGCCCTTGTGAGTAGCTGAACGCACCCACCGGCAGGGACGGACTAATGAGTTGAAACAGGCGATACGTTGCAGTCATCAGCTGATGTCTCTTTTTCATCCTCTTTTCCAACACATGTCTTCAATGTATCCACACCACCCGCATGATCATGCGTGACCGTGTTAACAATGGTATCGCCACTGGCGGATTCTTTATGTGGATGCGCATTGACTGGCATCGCCATTGATGCAATCAAGACTGCGAATAAGGCGGCAGATAAGGTTTGCTTTTCCATGTTCTTACTCCTCTGTTTCATTGTTATTCGTATGGTTAAACGTCGTGTATTTTTTACTTAGTGATGATGGTGATGGCCTGAAGATTGACCGCCATAAGCGCCAGCCTCGGGTTCAAACGCTGCCATTTCGACAAGCACTTTCCCGCCGAGCAATCCCACCATTTCGTCTAATACATGATCATGTTGATAGCGCACCCAGCCATCACCCACCTGCAAAGGCACATGACGATTACCAAGGTGATAACTCAAACGTGCCAGCAAATGCGCGGTATCTGCATGCGCCGTGGAGACCTTTTCGTCGGCTGCCACGATTCGTACTTTCGTACCGTCAGTAGAAACCAATACATCACCGTCACGAAGTGTGATGCCTCTCGGCAAAAACAATCCCGCTTCGTGACCATCATCTAGCGTGATTTTGATTCGACTCTTGATGCGAGCATCAATGCCGAGATGCACCGTAGGCAGGCTTTCAGCATCCGCAGGAACATTGATAACTTGTGTGAATTCGATCATCCCTTTTCCCTTAAATAAACAGTTTGTTAAAAGCCGAAAAACGGCTCAGAACAGAAAATAGCGTTGTGCCATTGGCAGCACATCGGCAGGCTGACACACCAATAATTGGCCATCGGCACGCACTTCATAGGTTTGAGGATCCACCTCGATATTTGGCTGCCAATCATTCAGCTTCATGTCGCTTTTGCTGATGTTTCTGCAATTTTTCACCGCACTAACACCACTTTTCAACTGCAACATGTCGGCGACTCCGTTATCGACGCCCATCTGTGACATGAACAACAGCGAGCTTTGAGCTGGCCCCGCACCGTAAGCGCCAAACATCGGACGATAGTGCACAGGTTGTGGCGTAGGAATTGATCCATTGGGGTCACCCATCGGCGCGGTAACAATCAAGCCACCTTTGATCACCAGTGCGGGTTTAACGCCAAAGAACGCGGGTTTCCACAGTACTAAGTCGGCTAATTTACCCACTTCGATTGAGCCAATTTCGTGTGCCATACCATGGGTAACAGCGGGATTGATCGTATATTTCGCCACGTAGCGTTTAATACGAAAATTGTCGCTGTGGCTAGGGTCTGAGCCTAATGCGCCAAACTGCACTTTCATTTTGTGCGCGGTCTGCCAAGTTCGGATAATCACTTCACCGACTCGCCCCATGGCTTGAGAATCTGACGAGATCATCGAAAACGCGCCCATGTCATGGAGCATGTCTTCGGCGGCAATGGTTTCACGACGTATGCGAGATTCCGCAAAGGCAATGTCTTCAGCGATGGACGGCGACAAGTGGTGACACACCATCAGCATGTCTAAGTGTTCGTCTACCGTATTGACGGTATAAGGGCGTGTCGGGTTGGTCGATGAAGGCAGTACATTTGGCAGCCCTGCTGCTTTCATGATATCTGGCGCATGACCGCCACCCGCGCCTTCCGTGTGATAAGTGTGTATCACCCTATCGCCAATCGCACCCAAGGTTGCTTCCACAAAACCACACTCGTTGAGCGTATCTGTGTGAATAGCGACTTGAACGTCCGTAAGATCGGCAACATTTAAACAGTTATCGATAGCGGCAGGTGTTGAGCCCCAATCTTCATGGAGTTTCAACCCACATGCGCCAGCCGCGATTTGCTCTTCTAACGCGTCAGGTAAACTCGCGTTACCCTTGCCCAATATGCCAAAGTTCATCGGAAAGGCATCCAATGACTCGAGCATACGGTGGATGTTCCAAGGCCCGGGTGTACACGTTGTCGCATTCGTGCCCGTTGCTGGGCCGGTGCCGCCGCCGATCATGGTTGTCACACCGGAGGTCAGCGCTTCCTCTATCTGCTGTGGGCAGATGTAATGGATGTGCGAATCAACACCACCAGCGGTTAAGATCTGGCCTTCACCTGCGATCACTTCTGTTCCGGGACCAATGATGATGTCGACATTGTCCTGAATGTCGGGATTACCGGCTTTACCTATACCCGCAATGCGACCGCCTTTTACAGCGACATCGGCTTTGACAATGCCCCAGTAATCAAGCACAACGACATTGGTGATCACGAGATCCGGCGTTTCATCGCTCGGACACTGACTTTGCCCCATGCCATCGCGAATCGTTTTACCGCCGCCAAATTTCACTTCATCGCCATACACAGTGAAGTCTTTTTCCACTTCGAGCCAAAGATCGGTATCCGCCAACCGCACGCAGTCGCCGGTGGTTGGCCCAAACATTTCGGCATACGCCCTACGCGAAATTCGTGCCATGTCAGTCGTCCTTATTCGTGTTTACAGCGCCATCTAACGGCCCCATAACTTTGCCCTGAAACCCATAAACAGTGCGGCTACCAGCATAAGCTACCAGTTCTACTGTGCGGCTTTGCCCAGGCTCAAAACGAACAGCTGTACCAGAAGGGATGTTGAGTCGAAACCCACGTGCCGCCGTTCGGTCGAACGTTAAGGCGTCATTCACTTCGAAAAAGTGATAGTGAGAGCCCACCTGAATAGGACGGTCACCGATATTGGCGACATCGATTGAAACTCGCGGCCTGCCAACATTGATCTCAATGTCACCGCTTTTCGCTCGAATTTCACCGGGGGTGAACGCCGAGTTTGATGTGTTGGTTGGGTTTGAAGAGTTACCTGCTTGAGACATGTCGCTGCCCTCACACAATCGGATCATGGACGGTGACCAATTTGGTACCGTCAGGAAAGGTCGCTTCGACTTGCACGTCATGAATCATGCTGGGGACGCCTTCCATGACATCGTCAACGGTCAAAATCGTGCGGCCAAAATCCATCAATTCCGCCACGGTTCTTCCGTCACGTGCTCCTTCCATTATCGCGGCGCTGATCAGCGCGACTGATTCGGGGTAATTCAGCTTCAAGCCACGGTCTTTACGTCGCTCTGCCACGAGCGCAGCCGTGAACAGCAACAGCTTGTCCTTCTCTCTGGGTGTCAACTCCATGGTGCTCACTCCTAAATATGTCGAATGTGTATCAGGTCACGACCTTGTTGCTGCTTTGAAAGCCTGCGTTCTTATGCCAGCAAAGGCTCTATGTCCGCCAAATACGCGGAATATCTGGCATCTCGCCGGTCCAGTGCTGACGAATCTGCTGCCAGCACAAGGCAAAGATCTGAAAAAGCGCATCGGTTTTTTGTCCCAACGCCCGAACGATCAATACGCCATCTATCTGAGTAATACCGAGTTCAATTTCTGCCACTTGCGAAAGCTCGGCTCTCGTTATCCCTTGCTGTTTATGCTCGCCCCACCACTGTTTGAGCAATGCCGCTAAGATTTCTGCATCACCATGAGCGATAAGCGTGCCGCAAACAGGAAGAGATCGCAGACCCGCGGCGGGGAAGCGTGATTGTTCAGGGGTAACTCGCAAGCGTTCGCAGAGGATCAGACGATCATCCACCGTGACGGTGGTCATGCCATTAATAACGCCATTTTCAAACGGTGTGTGAGTAGCCGGCTGACCGAGCGTCCACACATCCCAGCCAATGAACTGAGATTGCGCAGTTAGAAAAATGTGGGTGCGGGTGAAAACTCGGGCGTTAGGAAACGCGATATTTTCAAGGGGAAGCCATTCAAGGCGAGCATGTTGATCGACCGTCAGGGTTTGCTTTAACGACCCCACTCGTCCATCCGAACGATAGAATCGCGTTGCGCCTGGCGTAGTTATTAGTGCTTGCGCGCCATTAGCTAGACCGACGGTGACATCCAATGAATCACCTCCCACCACCCCACCCGGTGGGTGTAACAGATGTGTATGACAGACCCCGCCTTCAGGATACAAAGATCTCTGTACAGCCAAAGGGCCTTTATGTGTGCGATCTTTGAGAACCGTTTTATCACCTCGAGTGACAAAACCTAGACGAAGCTCAGCTTCCCAGCAACGGGAAGCCATATCACGATTCACAGGATCAACAGGCCAATCAATCACGGTCTGCGCCATTTGCTCTCCTTTACACCGTCAAGTACTGACGGATCAGATCATCTGACAGATCGTTCATTTCACCGCTGGCGACATCTCGACCGCGATCGAGCAAACAAAACCTGTCGCCGACTCTGCGAGCAAACGGGAGCTTTTGCTCAACCAGAATAACCGTGAGTCCCATTTCTTGGTTAAGGTTGACAATGATGTCGCCAATCTCCTGAACAATGTTGGGTTGAATACCTTCCGTAGGCTCATCCAGTAAGAGGAGTTTTGGGTCAATCACCAGTGCGCGAGCAATCGCGAGTTGCTGTTGTTGTCCACCCGATAAATCACCGCCAAAACGCTTTTTCATTTCCGCAAGAACAGGAAACAATTCATAAATAAACGCAGGAATTTTCCTGTCGCTTTTCGGGCGTATCGGTAAGCCAATTTCTAAGTTTTCCTCAACAGTGAGTCGCGGAAATATTTGTCGCCCTTGGGGCACATAGCCCACGCCTAATCGCGGACGCGTTTCCGCGCGATGACCCACTAGATTCTCGCCTTCCAGCAAAATGTCGCCGTTATCGACGGTTAGCAATCCCATGATGCTCTGCAGTAAGGTGGTTTTCCCGACACCATTTCGCCCCATCACCACAGTGCACTTTCCTTTTGGCGCATTCAGAGACAAATCCCAAAGCGTTTGGCTTTCACCGTATCGCTGATTCAATCCATTCACACTCAGCATGACGTTACCTTTCTTTTTGTTCTCGCTGCACACAGCCAACTATTGCCCTGTACAGGCATAATCTTTTGCCCCAAACAGACACTATTGACCCAGATACACTTCGCGCACCCGCGGGTCATCTTGAATGTCTTTCATCTTGCCCTCTGCTAGCACGTGTCCTTGGTGAAGCACTGTCACCGTAGAGGCAATGCTCCGCACAAAATCCATGTCGTGTTCCACGACCATGATCGAATGACTACCCGCCAGTGACAGAAGTAACTCAGCGGTTCTGTCCATCTCTTGGTGCGTCATGCCCGCCACAGGTTCATCCACCAGCAGCAATCGCGGCTTTTGCATCAATAACATGCCGATTTCTAGCCATTGCTTTTGCCCATGAGACAGCTTGCCTGCTTGCATTTTGTAGTGCGTGTCTAAGCCTATAAGCTCCAGCGCCTGCATGATGTCGCATTTCTGATCACTCGAAAGCACTGCGCGAAACAAGTGCCAAGTGCCTTTATCACCCGCCATTGCTAGTTCCAGATTTTCCCATACGGTAAGCGCCTCAAACACGGTCGGTTTTTGAAACTTTCTTCCAATGCCTGCATTCGCGATCTGGGCTTCGTCCATCTTGAGTAGGTTAAGTTGCTGCCCCAACCACACCTCACCTTGATCGGGTTTGGTTTTCCCTGTGATGATGTCCATCATGGTGGTTTTACCGGCACCATTAGGCCCAATCACACAGCGCAGTTCGCCCTCTTTGATATAAAGATTCAAATCGTTGATTGCCTTGAATCCGTCGAATGACACCGACACGCCTTCGACGTACAGCAGCATGTTGTTTTTCACATCCACCTTGGGATTGAACGGCGGTTTCAAAAAACTAAACACCTGATCACGGCGCGTCAGATCATTGATAAATTCATGGCTACCGCGCACGTCTGGTAATTGCTCTTTTGGGTGGTTAATGGCTTCACTCCAAAGCGTTCTAGACATCATGAATTCACCTCTTGTCTTCGCAATATGCCACTGACGCCCTTGGGCAGATAAAGCGTGGCAAGAACAAACAGCGCACCGAGTGCAAACAGCCAAACTTCGGGAAATTCCACCGTGAACCAGCTTTTGGCATAGTTGACGAGAATCGCGCCGATAATGGCGCCATATAACGTGGCCCTGCCGCCCAATGCGACCCAAACGACGACTTCAATTGAGTTGAGCGGTGCAAATTCACCGGGGTTAATAATGCCGACTTGTGGTACGTAAAGCGCGCCAGCCACACCCGCGATGGCGGCTGATAAAACAAACAACCAAAGTTTGCTTTTCTCTACCGCATAGCCCACGAAGCGGGTACGAGATTCTGCGTCACGAATAGCAATAGTCAGTGCGCCCAAACGACTCACTACAATAGCGCGACACAACATGAAGCAGAGCATCAGCGCGATGACCGTCACCACGAACAAACTGATTCGGGTGGTATCGCTTTGCAGGCTAAAGCCAAGAATATCTTTGAAATCGGTCAGGCCATTGTTCCCACCGAACCCCATTTCATTTCTAAAGAAAGCCAGCATTAGCGCAAAAGTCATGGCTTGTGTCATGATCGAAAGATAAACCCCAGAAACGCGGGAACGAAACGCCAGCCAACCAAACACAAAGGCCAATACACCGGGAACGACAACGGCCATCAAACAGGCAAACCAAAATTGGTCAAACCCCTGCCAGAACCACGGCAGTTCCTGCCAGTTAAGAAACACCATGAAGTCAGGTAATTCTGGGTTGCCGTAGACACCGCGATCACCAATTTGGCGCATCAGGTACATGCCCATGGCATAGCCACCCAGCGCAAAAAACGCAGCGTGCCCCAAGCTCAGAATACCGAGGTAGCCCCACACCAAATCCACAGCCAAAGCGAGAATGGCGAAACTCAGATACTTGCCCAGCAACGACACCGTGTAAGTTTCCAAATGAAGCGGGCTACTTTCAGGCACCCAAAGGTTCATCACTGGCACAAGAATGACGGTTAACGTCAGCAGCACCATGAGGATGACAGTCGATCTATCGAATAATTGCTTTTCCATCACTGATTAGTCCTCCGCCATGCGGCCGCGCTGAGGGAATAATCCTTTCGGGCGCTTTTGAATGAAAAGTATGATGAACACCAGAACCAATATCTTGGCGAGTACCGCGCCCGCCCATGGCTCGAGAATTTTGTTAAACACGCCAAGGCTGAGACCTGCAGCCAACGTGCCCCACAGGTTTCCAACACCACCGAAAACCACCACCATGAATGAATCAATAATGTAGGCTTGCCCCATGTTGGGCCCGACGTTGGTGAGCTGAGATAACGCGACCCCAGCGACGCCTGCAACACCAGAACCAAGCCCAAATGTGGCCATATCGACCCATTCCGAGCGCACACCCATGGCACGTGCCATCGGTCGATTTTGGGAAACGGCGCGAACTTGCAGCCCAAGCGAGGTACGCTTGAGAATAAACAGCAGCGCAAAGAACACCATCAAACAGAAAATGATGATGTACATTCGGCTGGCGGTCAGTTGCAGCATGGGGGTGATTTCAATCATGCCGCTCATAAATTCTGGTGTGCTGACTGAACGGTTTAAAGGAGAGAAAATAGAACGAACAGCCTGTTGCAAGATCAGGCTGATACCAAAGGTTGCCAGCAGTGTTTCGAGAGGGCGACCGTAAAGATGTCGGATAACCGAACGTTCAATCGCAACACCGACAAGGCCGGAAACGATAAACGCAGCGGGAATCGACAGAATCAAGGCCACTCCACTGAAATCAGGCAGCAGCAACTGCATCACATAGGTGGTATAGGCACCAATCATGATTAACTCGCCATGCGCCATGTTGATCACGCCCATCACACCAAAAGTGATGGCAAGACCAATCCCCGCAAGCACTAACACCGAGCCAAGACTCAAACCGAAATATAGCGTTTGCGCAATATTGACCACGCGCTGCGTTTCTTCAAAGCTAGAGATGGCGCGATCTAAGGCTTGTTGGATCTCATCGGGTGTTTCCCCAGTGGTTTGTGCATTCGTTGATTTCAACGCTTCAAAGGCTTCCGCCAACCCAGAGGCTTGCAACTGCTCTATGGCGATGAGCACTTCTGCCGTCGATGCTTGTCCATCTAGCTGAGTAATTGACAGCGCTGTGTGTAAATACTTATTTGTGACAGCGTCACTTTCAGTGTTCATCAAATCTGAAATAACCGAAGCAAGCTCACTGTCCACTTGCCCCATCATTCGCTTCGCACCTGCCCTTTTTTCCTCAAGATCGTCACTGGTCAGTGCCGCCGTCGCGAGTGATGTTTTGATTTGAGTACGCATGTTGTTATTGAGTGTCACGGTGCGGTATTGGCGTTTCTTTTCTACCACCGCAGACACACCAGAACTGAGGTTGATAACTTCACTGCCTTTTCCCAAAGGAAGATTTTCAATAAACCAAACGGATTTGTCTTCTTTGTTGTAGATAACCTGCTTAGCAAGTAACCCCGTTAAGATTTTCCCTTTCTCTGGATGATCGGATGCAGCAATAAACTGCACCGCCAATTCTTTATCAGAAAAGGACTTGCTGGTAAGTAATGGGGCGATTTGAGTTAGCCATAATGTTTTAACAGAGACATTTTCTGAAGATTCTTCCGACGCCAATTGCTCTGGTTCTGATAGAGAAGAAGTTTGTGCGAGAGCGTCAAACGGAAGTGCGAATGCCAGTATCAGGCAACTCAAAATTTTACAGACGTCATTCCATCGTGCTGTCTGCTTTAACATAAAGACATACCTTTGAAAAAATCCTGCCAATGCGGACGTTTGTTGGAGACGGCTCCACAAGGCAGGCAAATACAAGGAGTAACGAGTAAGCGAGCGATGTCCGTATCCACCCGCGATTATTGGTCTTTGAGCCGTGTTATTCAGTCACACCTGAACACTGCCCTGTTGTCACATTGAAGCTTCCGCAAGACATCGGTTTCAACCAGCTCGCAAACAGGTCTTTAGAACCTGTCAGGAAATCAGACCATGCATCGCCTGCGACAACATCTGGCGTTTCCCATACCGTCACAAACTGGCCATCGTCTTGAATTTCGCCAATCAGTACTGGTTTGGTGATGTGATGGTTAGGCATCATGGTGGCAAAGCCGCCCGTCAGGTTAGGTACCGTCACGCCAATAATGGCTTCTTGCACCGCATCTGAGTCTGTCGTACCCGCTTTATCAACCGCTTTTGCCCACATGTTGAACCCTAGATAAGTCGCTTCCATCGGGTCATTGGTCACGCGTTTGTCGTCTTTGATATAGGCATGCCACTGCTCAACGAAATCGTCATTGGCGTCGGTTTCGACACTCATGAAATAATTCCATGCGGCAAGGTGACCCACTAAGGCTGACGTATCCATACCGGAGAGTTCTTCTTCACCAACAGAGAATGCAACTACGGGGATATCTTCTGCTTGCACACCCTGTGCGGACAGTTCTTTGTAGAAAGGCACGTTCGCATCGCCGTTAATGGTAGAAACCACGGCCGTTTTCTTGCCTTGAGCACCGAATTTCTTGATATCAGAAACGATGGACTGCCAATCGGAATGGCCGAATGGCGTGTAGTTGATCAAGATGTCCTCTTGAGCGACACCATTGTTGAGAAGATAGGCTTCAAGAATTTTGTTAGTGGTGCGAGGGTAAACGTAGTCAGTGCCCGCTAAAACCCAGCGTTTCACACCGAGATCATCTTTAAGATAATCCACGGCGGGAATTGCTTGTTGGTTTGGTGCAGCGCCAGTGTAGAACACATTTTTCGAGGACTCTTCACCCTCATACTGAACAGGATAAAACAGCAGGCTGTTTAGCTCTTCAAACACAGGCAGTACGGATTTACGAGACACTGACGTCCAGCACCCAAATACGACATCGACGTCTTCTTTTTCAATTAACTCTCGCGCTTTTTCAGCAAACAGCGGCCAATTAGATGCAGGGTCAACGACAACCGCCTCTAGTTTCTTGCCCAATAAACCGCCTTTCTTGTTTTGCTCGTCAATCATCATGAGGACGGTGTCTTTCAACGTCGTCTCACTGATCGCCATCGTCCCTGATAACGAGTGAAGCACGCCCACTTTAATGGTGTCTTCCGCTGCGACTGCCTGAAGGGACAACCCACCGAGTGCAATCGCACTTACCCAATTTAATGCAACCTTACTTCCTTTCATTGCAACCGCTCCTTAATGAGTACCTGTGGAACTCAAGAGCAAAAGGCTTGCCAACAATAGGATTTACCTCGCATAAATATTGTAAGGCAATGAAAAACAGCGTGATATTTAACCGAACATTGCCCCCTTAAACTTAAGATTAAAATTTGCACTCGCTTTGTTTTGGTGCAGATGAATCAAAACACTGCACCACTTAGGACATGCACTTATACCGTGCATCGTAGGGTTAATACGGCGAAATGAATCCGTTCAGGCTAGACTTTCGTAATGATTAGGTGGTTAGTTATGATTGGTAGGGCATCATGATGCGCACGTTGAGTCATTTTGGGTTAGCCGCTGTGCTCGTCTTTTCTTCACAAGTCGTCTCTTACCCTTTCTACGGATTGATTGAGCCTCATCGTACCCTGATTTTCTTCACACCCAGTTTTGATGAAAAAGTAGAAGCTTTTGAACGCCTGATGTTGGTACACAGCTGCCAATTAGACGACAGAGATCTTCACCCATTAATCTTCAACATGCAGGAGATGTCAGACTCCCGCGGGCTCTTTTCATCTCAAGAGATACACAAGTTACGACGAAAATATGCGATAGAGACTGACCAGCACGTCGCTGTGCTGATCGGAAAAGACGGCTCGGAAAAATTCCGCTGGCAGCAGAGCGTGAATATCAATGAATTAGTCAATGTGATTGATGAAATGCCAATGCGGAAAGCAGAGATGCAGCGTCGAGGTAATAGGTGCAGTATTTGATAGCATCAACCAAGATATATATAATTTTCACTTCGCACTGTAGACAATTTGATACGTAAAACCAAAGCACCAAAAAAACTTCTTTACGTTTACAAAGCATAACCAATAATAAGATTATTATTATTCAGAGCATAACCATTCATATTCTCATTAGTAATAACGCGTCATTTCTAAAATAGCACTACACTGTCGAATTATTTGAAGCATGCAGGAATTTAACAAACTCCCCACTCAAGTTTGCATTGTAAGCCATTAGAAGTTTATGAAAAAGGATGTTTATGAAAAATAGAACAACTACCCTCATCTCATTATTGTTTATGATAACCACATCAACAGCCAACGCAGCAACAGAACCCAAACCTGCCACTCAACATACGATTGATGCTAATACTAACGTTCTCAACACGTTACCTTTCAATGATAAAGAGGATTTCGAAAATGCACAGCGCGGGCTTATTGCCAGACCTGACACTTTGACCATTACGACGACTGATGGAAAGCCAGTATGGGACTTAGAGCAATACAAAACCTTCATACAATTAGATAAAGCAGCGCCTAGCACAGTTAATCCAAGCCTTTGGAGAAACGCACAGTTACTTATGCAAAATGGCTTATATGAAGTAACTAAAAACATCTATCAAGTCAGAGGATATGACCTTACAAATATCACCTTTATTAAAGGTAAAACAGGATGGATTGTATTTGACCCATTAATCTCACCTGAAACAGCAAAAGCAGCCTTGGACTTAATCAATGAAGCTTTGGGCGAAAGACCTGTTGTTGCCATTATTTATAGTCATAGTCATATCGACCACTATGGCGGTGCAACGGGACTCGTAACTAAAGCTGATGTCGAAGCAGGTAAGGTTCAAATTCTAGCCCCTGAACATTTCACTGAGCATGCTGTGTCAGAGAATGTCATTGCAGGTAATGCAATGGGTAGACGCGCTATTTATATGTACGGTGCATTGTTGCCTAGAGACGCAAAAGGTGGTCTCAGTGGCGGTTTAGGCATGACAACATCGACTGGGATGGCAGGATTACTTTTACCCACCCACGAAGTCACAAAGACGGATGAAAAAATAAATATAGATGGTGTGGAGATGGTGTTTCAAATGACACCAGGCACTGAAGCCCCTGCAGAGATGAACACTTGGTTTCCGCAGTGGGATGCATTGTGGATGGCGGAAAACACGACAAATACAATGCACAATATTTTGACCCTCCGTGGTGCACAAGTCCGCGATGCCCTGAAATGGTCAAGCTACCTCAATGAAACCATTGAAAAATGGGGGGATGAAGTCGTCGTTAAGTTCCAGAGCCACCATTGGCCGATGTGGGGTAATGAAAATATTGTTCCTTACTTCAAAAAGCAAAGAGATATATATAAGTTCACTCATGACCAATCCGTGCGCTTGATGAATCAAGGTTATAACGGTGAAGAAATTTCCGAAATGATCACTTTACCCAAAGAACTAGAAAACAACTGGGCGACTCGTGGCTATTATGGAACATTGCGCCACAATAGCCGTGCAGTTTATCAGCGCTATATGGGATGGTATAACGGAAACCCATCTGATTTAAATAATTTACCGCAGGAAATGGTGGCAAAAAAATACATTGACTTCATGGGAGGAGAATCTGAAGTCATTAAAAAAGCAAAGCGTTCATTCGACAATGGAGAATACCGTTGGGTTGCTGAAGTCATGAAACATGCCGTATTCGCAAACCCTTCAAGTACTGAGTCTAAAGAATTACTTGCAGATTCATTAGAGCAGTTAGGTTACCAAGCCGAATCTGGTCCATGGCGTTCAGTTTACCTGCAAGGTGCCTATGAACTACGCAATGGCGTACCAAGCTCTGGTGGCACACAGACAGCAACACCTGACACTATTCGTGCAATGACGCCTGAAATGCTATTTGATTATCTTGCGGTACGCTTGAATGCAGAAAAAGCTGCGGGCAAGATGTTTAGCATTAATATCGATTTAACCGATATTAATAGTCATCACACCTTAACCGTTGAAAATGCTGTTCTGAATCATACTCAAAAACAAACACAAAACGCCGATGTGACACTTTCTATGACGATGGAGACAATGAACCGTATTCAATTGAAAGAGCTTACGTTTGATGAAGCCATTAAAGATGGAAAAATTAAGTTAACTGGCAACAAAGCCGTGTTTGATAATTTTCTAATAATGCTTGATGACTTCAACTTCTGGTTCAATGTTGTCACTCCCTAATTGATAACTTGATACATCTTGAATCGGCAAGCTGTCACGGCACGTGCCAGCTTGCTTTACCCTCTCCTCCTCAAGCCAAAGAAAAGAATCAATCGACACACTACTCACATTCACAATAAATGCTGACCATCGATGTCGCTTTTCAGGCAAGGGCTAATCTTTCAGAGCATCAGTTTTTGAAGCACAGATAAAGTCATTCTGATGCAGGCCGTTAATTTTGTGCGTCCACCACGTGACGGTGCATCGCCCCCACTCTAGTAAAATCGATGGATGGTGGCCTTCACCTTCCGCTAGCTCAGCAACCTTGTTCGAAAAAGCCCATGCTTGCTTGAAAGTTCGAAACTCAAACGACCTTTGTAGCTGATCAATACCCTCGACGTTTACCACCGTCCATTCTGGAATATTAACCATTAAGTTTTCCGTTTCGCTCTCAGTCACTTTCGATGCGTCTGCATGGCAAGCTTCGCATTTCAGTTCGGATAAGTCCGTCATTGTTTTTACTCTCCGTTTCTCTCACATGTTTTAAGCGATTTTTGATGGGTAAGACGGTGGATGCAGCCCCAATGACATTGCACGGCGCACACAAGCCATCAAATCTACATTCTCTAGCTCATAAAGCTCATCTAACGTTTCTAAATGGAAATAGACGGGTTGTAGAATGTCTATACGATATGGGGTACGCATCACGTCAATGATATCCAGTTTCTTGCGTATCGGGACATCACTGCCATAGGCATATTCCGTTTCAGCAGGAGATGACAAAATACCCCCACCATAAAGAGCACGCTGACCGGAAGACTCTATCAATCCAAATTCTACGGTAAACCAATACAACCTGGCCAAATATATGCGCTCTGCCTTCGATGCGTTAACGCCAAGCTTGCCATATAGATGTGTAAAAGTGGCAAACGCCTTATTGGTTAACATCGCGCAATGGCCAAAAACCTCGTGGAAATAGTCAGGCTCTTGAAGGTAATCGAAATCGGCAACTGAGCGCAAAAACGTCGCCACTGGAAATCGTTTTGATGCCAGTAACGTAAAAAAGTGGTCGAAATCAATCAATGCTGGCACGGGCTCTAACTGCCACTCTGTCGTCTTTTTTAACACTTGATTGATATCAGAGATCTGCGGAACATGTTCAATTGAAAGATTCAACATTGATAAACCGTCGAAGTATTCCTGACAGGCTTTTCCCTCAATGCATGCCAGCTGACGCTCTACCAATTGATGCCAAAGCGCGTTTTCTTCTGCGCTCCATGTAATTTTTCCAAGCGCATTTAAAGGCTTCGATTCATAGTGACAAGATTTCATCGCCTCACCTCCTTTGCTTACCTCATCATAGAACGATAGTCTCTGGCTTATAAAACTGACATCTGACGCACACCGTTACAGTATGGAAGAACGTAAAATTATATTTACGCTGCGCTTTTACGTTGGATGTTCGCTAAATCTTGTTTGCATCTTGCGTAGTCGTCAAAGTGAACACTCCGTACCACTATTGATACACTTCATTGGCAGAGATCACATAAATTTGTCGCGTTAAGCAACCATTTATTCTCTCTACTCTTTCTTTGACGTAACATGCGTTTTCTTGGATATATTGAGCTCCGACTAAGTAGTAAGTGGAGAGGGTAGGTTGTGGTTAACAATTTGAGTACCAGAGATGGATTTGAACAATGCTTGAGAACCGATGAAAACGGCGAACTCATTGGCCTGTTCAATGATTTGGTGCTAAGAAGCGTCTACCAACCAATCTTCCGAGCCGATACTTCAGTGTTAGGTTTTGAAGCGCTTATTCGTGCAAAAACACTCACTGATGAGCCTGTTTGCCCTGCCCATTTATTCCGACACATCGAGCAAGGTCATCCTGAGTTTTATCATCAAATCAGCACCGATAGGTTGGCACGAGTCATTCATCTTAGAAACTTCTCCCGCTATGCTGGCCAACATGCCATTTTCCTCAATATGCTGCCATCTTCTGCGGTTTCAGCCATTTCAAAGTTTTCTAACCAAAACCTCATGGTTAAGCGTCTTTCAGAGTTAGGGATTCCTCGCCACCATGTTGTACTTGAAGTGGTTGAACATCTTCACGACGACATGAATGCCTTGTCAGCAGCAACAACACAATCAACTAATAACGGATTTGGTATCGCTATTGACGATTACGGAGTCAAAGGGTCAAAAGAAGAGCGAGTTCGTCTTCTTTGTCCCAACATATTGAAAATCGACCGCTCTCTTTTACAAGATTACATGCAAGGTAATATCGAGCCGATGATTCGCGCCATCGCTCTCGCCAAAGAAGTGAATGCCGAAGTATTAGTGGAAGGGATCGAAAATGAAGGCGAATACGGCGCCATGCAGGCACTCGACGTCGACTATTTTCAAGGTTTTTATCTCGGAATGCCGCAGAGATTATCCGAATTCTTCGAAGCAAATCCTTTAGAGCTAGCGCCTATCATTCAGTTAAATCATCACGCCGCTTCGCCAACCCGCTAAAACGCGGCTCAATTTGAATGATCTCTAATCCATTACCTTTGTTATCCACACTTACTTTTCCGTTGTTACCATTAAAGTGTTAAAATCCCGCCATTATTAGCGCCCTCACTGCATTTATCGGTTACTTGCGACCTCTTTCGGGCGATATACACGATTTATAAAGGCAATCATTCCCTATGATTAACAACTCTATTCAGTGGTTTCCTGGCCACATGCACAAAGCCCGTAAAGAAATTGAAGAAGTCGTTCCTAAAATCGACGTGATTATCGAAGTTCTCGACGCGCGTATTCCTTTCAGCAGTGAAAACCCGCTTATTCGACGTATCCGCAAAGATAAGCCCGTGATCAAAGTGTTGAACAAGCGCGATCTGGCTGACCCAGAAATGACGGCAATATGGCTTGAGCATCTAGAAAAAGAACAAGGCGTCAAAGCCATTGCTATCACCACAGAGAGCATTAACGAAGTTAACAAGATCATGGAACTGTGCCGAAAGTTGGCACCACACCGTGAAGACATGGGTAAAAACATTCGCACCATGATCATGGGTATTCCTAATGTTGGAAAATCCACCATCATCAATACTTTGGCAGGTCGTGTGGTCGCGAAGACGGGCAACCAACCAGCAGTGACACGACAACAGCAACGTATTAATCTACAAAATGGCGTTGTACTTTCAGATACCCCAGGGATTTTGTGGCCAAAAGTGGAAAACCCACACAGCGGTTTCCGTTTGGCTGCAACAGGCGCAGTAAAAGACACCGCCATGGAATACGACGAAGTGGCGTTCTATACCGTTGAGTACCTTGCGCAGGCATACCCTGAGTTGTTGAAGAAGCGCTATAACATTGAAGAATTGCCTGAGACTGAGATTGAGTTGATGGAAGCCATCGGAGAGAAGCGTGGTTGTTTGCGCGCAGGTGGTCGCATTGATATTCACAAAGCCTCTGAAATTCTCATCAACGATCTTCGCAACGGTACCTTGGGTTTAATTACCCTTGAACACCCAGATATGATCGACAAAGAATTGATAGAAGTTGAAGAAGCTGCAACGTTGAAAGCGGAACAAAAAGCGAAGACAAAAGAAGACCGTCGTAAGCGTTACCTCAAAAACAAGCGCTAGTTCGACGCAAGCGTCAACACATAGGCTGCCAATCATCGCCCTCGATCTTTCGAGGGCGAATTGTTTTGCTTTCACTCGCCGACCATTTTCATCATGCCCGTCTCATTCCTACCCCACTTTGATACATCAAGCTGTTCTATTCTGATTTTAAATGCCTTTACCTGTGTACTCTCAGGATGCAGCGATGCGACTAACAAACTTTCGCTGAACAAGCATCTTTAGGTTACTCGTGTATAGCTCCAATATCAGACAAAAGGACGATGTATGAACGAGCTTGCTTCAATGGCGCAAATAGGGGTGCTTACGAACCCGACAACCCATGCAGAATTCTTAACCTTTTCGCTAAAAGACCAATGGCTCAATCTCGATGAAATTGGTGACGCATTGGCACAGTTACCAGGGATCGAGAAATCCATTCGCCAAAAAGATCCCAGTGCTGGCGTTTCTATGACAATGGGGTTTTCTGCCAACGCTTGGCCCTTTCTATTTCCTGATCTTGCCATGCCAGAAGAATTACACGTGTTCCCCGAAATGAAAAATGGACCAAGACACTTTCCCAGTACGGCAGGTGATATTTTCCTGATGATTAAGTCTGATCGCAAAGACCTCAATTTTCAAATTGCCAAATACGCAGCCAAAGCACTTTCTGATATCGCCACCTTGATTGAAGACATTCAAGGCTACAAATACCTCGATAATCGCGACATGATTGATTTTGTCGATGGCACGGAAAACCCCATTGAAGATGAAAGAGTGGAGTCTGTGCTGATTAGCGACGAAACCGATGCCTATCGCGGCGGGAGCTACCTCGTTGTTCAACGCTATATTGACCGCCAATCATTATGGGACGAGCAAGCAACAGAACATCAAGAAAACGTCATTGGGCGTACCAAGATGGATGACATTGAACTCAGCGATGACGATAAGCCAGCTTGGGCACACAATGCGAAAAGCAAAGTGGAAATTGATGGCGAAGAAGTGAAAATGTACCGTCAAAATCGCCCTTATGGTAACGCAATGGAGCATGGCACTATGTTCATTGGATTTGCCAAAACGCCGTCCATTATCGAAACGTCGCTCACTCAGATGATCTATGCGGATGACAATGGTGACTATGATCGCTTACTGGATTTTGTAGAGGCAAAAACAGGCGCGAATTATTTCATCCCGTCGCAATCCTTTATTGACGAACAATTCGACGACTAATTCAATGCTTTCTTGTCTTCCATAAGCCCACACTTTCGCGGGCAAATCGTAGAAAGCAAAAAGGCTGACACATTGCGTCAGCCTTTTCTTTTCGCAAAATATTTGCTTCACAATAAGGTATTTACATCACACACTCTTGTGCCGCTTTTGCTTTTTCAATGCCGTTATCAATCACTGACAAGGCATCTTCACTACTAATTGACGACAATACGCTATTCAACAGCTTTTCTGCTGTGCTTTCAGATGTGGCGTCAACTAAACAGCTATAGGCGTTGGCAATGTGTTCTCTGACTTCAACCAAAGCGGTCGGGTCAGCAAAGTCAGCATCAGCCGCTTCTTGAATCGAGGCAGCTAAGGCTTGTGCAGAACCTGCAGCATCGCCAAATTGATCCAAACTCAACTGGCTCAAATCTACTGACTCAACGTTTTCTTGAAGGCCATCCACAGCTTGGTTTGCAGCTTCTTGTGCCTGATCAATTATCTTTGTTGCATCTTCACAACCAGACAACGCCATAAGAAGCACGATTGTAGTAATAGATTTTTTCACATTGAACCTCAAAACGCCGATTGTTGTGACCGGATAGTAATTCAACATGCCTTTGCAGGAAACTGGAATAGCGTAACCAGGTATTATCTGCTGATTACTTCCCTTTAAATTCCGGCCAAGGACCAGGCGCAAACATCTTTGTCTGTCAGTCTCTCCAGCTTGACGACGGACAACTGATAATTTTGAGCATGAGAGAGAAATGAAGGAAGGTAAGGTCCTATCGTTTCATTACAAGACATATACAGTCGCTTTTTGGTTTCGACAGCAATCTCTATTAGCTTTTTAAGATCCAAAGGTTGTAAAAGATGCGCATCATCAACCGTGATGAATGCGCAATCACGCTCAATAATTTGCTCCCATTCCTGTTCCGTAATTCGAGTATCACCTCCGCAATAGGCCACCATCGCTTTTGATACATCGATATGAAATGGAAGCCCCTCATATTGTTCGCAAAGAAACTTTGTTTTATCGGTTCGGTTTGGACCGACGATGATACTGATCGTATGGAGTTCGAGTTGATCTTGGACTTTATGCCAGAGCATGCCTTTCCTATATGCGACTGAGTTAATTTGGACAAAAGATATCCTAGGTATGCTTCATGCTTATGTCTATTCAAATGAATCTTTTTTGTACTCGAAAAGAGACATATTTCTTGATGATCGCCCTGCAACACGTCGAACAAGAAAGCCCTACATGCGTTTCAACGAATGACATATCCCCGCCAAACCAATTGTTACAAAACCTCTTTTATTTCAAAAATTTAATGTGTCTACAAGAACGATCCAACTCAAATTAATGACATCACTCTCAAAAGCTTTCGCTTGAAATTGATGTAAATCAAAGTATCGCCCCCTAAAGGGATGCTAAAAAAACTAGACACAAAAAGATGAGAAAAATACTCGTCTAACTTACCAACCTACCAATAACGTGATCTCCACGGAGAATAATAATGAAAAGCGCATTTTACATCCCTACTGTTAATTTTATGGGCGCAGGTTGCCTAACCGACGCTGCAGATGCGATTCAATCTCATGGTTTCAAACATGGTCTCATTGTCACCGACAAAGTACTGAATGAAATTGGCGTAGTAGAAAACGTCGTCAACTTGCTGTCTGAACGCGGTGTGAAAACGGCAGTTTTCGATGGCACTCAACCAAACCCAACGACCAGTAATGTTGAAGCGGGTTTAGCGATACTTGAAGAGAAGAACTGCGATTTTGTTATTTCGCTAGGCGGTGGCTCACCACACGATTGTGCGAAAGGTATCGCATTGGTGTCCACAAACGGCGGTAAAATTGGTGACTACGAAGGCGTTGACCAATCGGCTAAAGCACAACTACCACTCATCGCCATTAATACCACAGCAGGTACTGCGTCAGAAATGACACGTTTCTGTATCATTACCGACGAAGAGCGCCATATTAAGATGGCGATTGTAGATAAAAACACGACGCCGTTAATTTCGGTAAACGACCCTGAGTTAATGCTGGCCAAACCCGCATCACTGACCGCAGCAACAGGCATGGATGCACTGACCCACGCCATCGAAGCGTATGTATCCATCGCCGCATCCCCCATCACTGACGCGGTTGCTATCAAAGCCATTGAGCTTATCCAAGCGAATCTGCGTACGGCAGTTAAAGACGGGAAAAACATCGAAGCACGCGAGCAAATGGCGTATGCGCAGTTTATGGCTGGCATGGCATTTAATAATGCGTCTCTTGGCTATGTTCATGCCATGGCGCACCAATTGGGCGGTTTTTACGACTTACCCCACGGCGTGTGTAATGCCATTCTGTTGCCACACGTACAGCGCTATAACGCCCAAGTTTCTGCGCGTCGTCTTCGTGATGTCGCCAAAGCTATGGGTGTGGACGTTGAAGCGCTGACACCGGAACAAGGAGCACAAGCTGCTCTTGAAGCGATACAAGTCCTTTCTAAAGATGTGGGCATTCCGGAAGGCTTGGAAGTGCTTGGGGTAAAAGCGGACGACTTCCCAGTATTGGCAGAGAATGCTTTAAAAGATGCTTGTGGCTTTACCAACCCGAAACAAGGAACGCACGAAGAGATTTGCGAGATTTTCCGCCAAGCGATGTAATACATGGCGAAAAAGTGATCCTTGATGATCATTCATAATAAAAAGGGCAGCCATCGAAGCTGCCCTTGTCCATCTTTTAGCGCGCCTCTTTAGAGACTTGGTTTATTCGTCTATCAATTACGACTGAAATTCTTCACCCGCTGCAGCAACAAATGCCATTTCAACCAAATACTCTGGGTCAGCAAGCTCTGCTTTTACACATGCACGACTTGGCGCTGTCCCAGCATCAAACCATGCATCCCAAACTTCATTCAAGGCAGCTAAGTGTGCAAAATCAGTCACGTAGATTGTCACCGAAAGAATGCGCGTTTTGTCACTGCCCACAGTGGCCAGCATCTCTTCAGCTTGCGCCAGGATTTGTGCGGTCTGGCCTTTAATATCTGCGCTTAAATCACTTTCAGGCACTTCTACAAAGTGTGCAATGCCATTAAACACAGTGACGTCAGACCAACGGTTAGTCGGGTTAATACGATGAATTTTCATGATAATTTATCTAATTTGTTCGTAGAAATGAGAATAGAGCCAGCGCAAAGCTAACGCTATAGAAAATAGTATCAAGATAGGCTTATTTCGATACAGCGATCAGCGCATCAGCTAAGTAATCAATGCGTGACTCAGTAAGACCTGCCACATTGATACGGCTGTCACCCACTGCATAGATACCAAACTCTTCACGCAGCTTCACCATTTGCTCTGGTGAATACGCCAGCATGGAGAACATGCCTTTGTGCGCTTTGATAAAGTCAAAATGGCTATCGCCAGTACGTGCAGAAAGCGCGGCACTCAACCCTTCACGAAGCGAGATAATACGGTTACGCATACCGTCCAATTCTGCTCGCCACTGCTTAGTCAAACCATCATCAGATAGAATGGTTTCCACAATCGCGGCTCCGTGATCAGGTGGCATGGTGTACGTTGAACGTGCTAACTGCAAAATTCGACCTTTAGCATTGGTCGCTTCCTGTTTGTTCTTACCAATCACAATGGCAGCGCCAGTGCGTTCACGGTACAAACCAAAGTTTTTCGAGCACGATGTTGCGATCAACATTTCTTCGACCGAATCCGCCAGAAGTCGCAAGCCATACGCATCTTCTTCTAAACCGTCACCAAAGCCTTGGTAAGCGATATCAACAAACGGCGTAAAACCATTTTTCTGGGCTAACTCATTAATGGCTTGCCAATGCTCGGTGCGGATGTCCGCCCCCGTCGGGTTATGACAGCAACCGTGCAAAAGCACGACATCATCAGGGCCTGCTTTGCTCAATGCAGCAAGCATGGCTTCAGGGTTAACTTGTTTGGTAACCGAATCAAAATAAGGATAAAAGTTGACGTGTAAGCCCGCAGCTTCCATCACTGGCTTATGGTTCACATAACTTGGGTCAGTGATCCAAACAGTGGTAATCGGCTTGGCGAGATACATCAAATCCCCCAGCATACGAAGTGCACCGCTCGCGCCCGGTGTTTGCACTGTCGCGCAACGGGAGTAGCCATCGGTTCCCTTAAGAAGGAGATCCGTCATCGCTTGATTGAACGCTTCATTGCCCGCTAAACCAACGTAGCTTTTTGTGGTTTGAGAATCTGCCAGTTGCTGCTGTGCCGTTTTCACGGCCTGCATAATAGGCGTATCGCCCTGACTGTCTTTGTAAACACCAATACCTAAGTCCATTTTGTCCGCGCGCGCGTCTGCACGAAAGGCGATGGAAAGCGACAGAATCGGATCTTGTTGCGCCGGAGAAAGCAGATCTAACATGAAATAACGTCCTTATTTAACGGCAATAATTACAAGCAATACATTACCCAAAGACTCGCGCTGTGCAAGTAAAAAAGCGTGATGCTTGATTGTGCTATTGGAATTATTGCTTTACGCCAATTTCCGGTTTTGGTTGGATGTATTTTCGACTGACATCCACCAACGCGATATCACTCAGATAGGTTCGCCCTAAAAGCACAGGAAAGTTGAGGTGTTTTCGGTCTCGCAGTGTAAATTCTGTATTCTCCGTCATGTCACCAATGGTAATCAGAAGCTCAACCACATAGCGGCGTTCAAAACCGTCTGAACTTGATTGAATGATTTTTACGGTGCGGACAACAGGTCGTTCGATCACGTTACTTTGCTTTCCATCATGGGCGAGACGAAACGTCACCCACTTCTTGCCGTCGCGTTCGAAAGATTGAATGTCCACAGCACTAATAGAGGAAGTCGTCGCTCCTGTATCTACACGTGCAATCGCGACAACATCAACGTCCTCCACTTTCACCCACTCTTTTTCACCCATGAGCATTTTTCCATCGGTGGCATGCTCATAAACAGCCGGCGTTGTATCAGCAAAAGCTGGGCTATGAGGAAGTAACGCAGTACATAGCAATAAGGCAGCAATTTTCAATTTCAATGCGACGTCCCTTTGTTTCGTTGGTATGGATTGAATGATACGCAGAAAATAGACAGCAGGTATAGGAATAAGTTTTTGTTTCCATTGTTTTTGTCTGCGATTTTTTCTACCACGGAACAATAAAAAAACGCCGTTTTCGCGGCGTTTTTTTCAATGTTCGTTACAAAGAAGATAATGCGGGGGCTAAGGCTTAAAAAAGCTAAACAAACAACTAACACAAGCTCAAGCGGTGTATAACCTGGTTACTGCTTCCACGCCAAGGCAGTGATGGATCGGCAAGATCTTTTTCAAACTTACCGTCAATTAGCACATCAACAAGAGAAACCACGGCTTTTTGAGCCTCAGTTAATTGTGTTAACTGGTAGCCTGACCAAAGCCAAATGTCTTTTCCAATACATTCATTACGCACACGTTTAACCAACGTCAACACGGCAGACACATTCGCAGGATGAAGTGGGTCACCGCCGCTCAAAGACAGCCCTCGACGTTTGATACGCGTGTCATTAAGATCGGCAATAATGCGGTCTTCCATCAACTTATCAAACACTTGCCCAGAATCTAGCGACCATGTGCTTTGGTTATAACAGCCGCGACATTGGTGCTCGCATCCTGCAATAAATAAGGTGCAGCGCGTCCCTTCACCGTTCACCACATCAACCGGATAATACTGATGGAAATTCATCGCAATACCTTACATGTGTTTGACACGACGTTGCACTTCTTCCTGCTTACCGTCGTTGAATGGACGCGCATCAGGGCTACCAAGATAACCGCAGACACGACGTGTTACCGAGACTTTGGTTGAATCATGGTTGCCACAGCTAGGACATACAAAGCCTTTACTTGAGCAATCAAATTCGCCCGTGAATCCACACTCATAACATTCATCGATTGGCGTATTGGTGCCGTAATATGGCACGCGTTCATAACTGTAATCCCACACATTCTCGAGTGCTTCGATGTTGTGCTGAATGTTCGGGTATTCGCCATAACAAATGAAACCACCATTTGCGACTTCCGGATACGGCATTTCGAAATCAATTTTGTCGTAAGGGTTAACGCTCTTTTCAACATCAAGATGGAAGCTATTGGTGTAGTAACCTTTGTCAGTTACACCTTTCACCACACCGAATTCCTTAGCGTCAATCTTACAGAATCGACTGCACAAATTTTCGCTTGGCGTACTATACAAACTGAAAGCATAACCCGTTTCGTCTTTCCAGCTATCTGTGGCTGCTTTCAGATACTTAACAACATCGAGTGCTTTTTCACGCAGGGTTTCAGAATCATAAACATGCTCTTCTGTACCGTACAGCGCATTGATAGTCTCATGGATACCGATGTAACCTAGCGAAATCGACGCGCGGCCGTTCTTAAAGATTTCACTCACATCGTCATCTGGGTTCAAACGAACGCCACATGCGCCTTCCATATAGAGGATAGGTGCGACACGCGCTTTCACGCCGCGTAGACGGTCAATGCGCGAATCTAGACCTTCACGCGCAACGCGTAATACGTCATCAAGTAACGAATAGAATATTTTTTCATTGCCGTTCGCGCGAATAGCGATACGCGGCAAGTTAATGCTCACGACACCAATGTTGTTTCGACCTTCATGGATCAACTCACCATTTTCTTCGTAAGCTGATAAGAAGCTACGACAACCCATTGGGGTTTTAAACGAACCCGTGACTTCCACTACACGGTCGTAGTTAAGAATATCGGGATACATGCGTTTCGATGCGCATTCCAGTGCCAGTTGTTTAATGTCGTAATTAGGCTCGCCATTTTTCAGGTTTAAGCCCGCTTTCACACTGAATACCAGCTTAGGGAATACTGCGGTTTTGCGGTTTTTCCCCAACCCTTCAATGCGATTACGCAAAATCGATTGCTGGATCAAACGCGCAGACCACGAATCACCCAAACCAAAACCAAAGGTCACGAACGGAGTTTGGCCATTAGCGGTATGCAGTGTATTAACTTCATATTCCAACGATTGGAATGCGTCATAACACTCTTTTTCTGTACGCGCAGTGGCATAGCCTTCCGCATCGGAGATGTTCCACTCACGAGCGACCATTAGGTGCTTTTCGTAACTAATTTCAACGTAAGGTGCCAACACTTCATCAATGCGGTTGATCGTGGTGCCACCATAAATATGGGAGGCCACTTGCGCAATAATTTGGGCAGTTACCGCCGTTGCCGTTTGAATTGATTTTGGCGTGTCAATTTCCGCGTTACCCATCTTAAAACCATGGGTAAGCATATTTTCTAGGTCAACCAACATGCAGTTGAACATCGGGAAGAACGGAGCATAGTCCAAATCGTGATAATGGATATCACCTTGGTCATGCGCTCGAACAACTTCTTTAGGCAGCATGTATTGCTTGGCATAGTGTTTTGCAACAATCCCCGCAAGCAAATCGCGCTGTGTTGGAATGACCTTGCTGTCTTTGTTTGCATTTTCATTGAGAATGTCTGAGTTCGTCTGTTCAACCAGACCACGGATTTCATGGCTCAGGCGACTCTTCTTCTCACGTGCACTGTCGCGGTCATGACGGTATTCGATATATGCTCGGGCAACAGCCTTATAAGGTCCTGCCATCAAGTGATTTTCGACAGCGTCTTGGATTTGGTGAATATCCACCTCGTCATGACGCATGACTTGTGCGAGAACACCATCTGCTACTGCTGCTGCATAGGCTCGATCCATGTCTTCTACTGCTTGCGCCGCGCGAATCACCGCATCTTCGATACGTTGGCGCTGAAAAGGTACGCGGCATCCATCGCGTTTGATGACAACAGGTTTCACAAATAGCTCCTCAAGGAATCACCCTTAATTTCAAGGATAAATAGTGGCATCACACACATCACGGCGTGATTTTTTCATATGGAAATGCAGCAAGCCAACACCTATAAATGCACGCTAGGACAGCACGTTGACGTAAACCTTGAATCGTTCCATTGAGGAAGCAGGTGGCTTACACACAATTGTGAACGGCGTCAACAAATACCAAATATGGGCAGAAATTTAGCTTTGGCTACAACATGTGGTGCATTAGACCTTTGAGGGACGATCGATACCTTGATTTAGATCATGGCACGAGGGGATGCGATTTTTATCTATTCGATTAATGGGAATAAACGTCAATAATTGAAAAAAGGCTGTAAAAAGTGCAACAGGCAACGCAAAAACACCACCTACCAAAAACATTGCATACTGTATGCTCTACTATCCACAGACGAGCAATATTTTGGACAGGCTCTCAGCCCAATCACACAATGTTCACTGGTATTTTTAGCTAAGGTGACTAGCATTCACGGTCACGGCAAATGAAATAATAAGAGAATTCACATCTGGATATGTCTTCGCGTCACCTTTCATTGTGGGTCAACCGCTTAAGTAAAATTAGCGCTCAACTCAGCCTCCTATGTCTCTTCATAGTGGCCGTTAATCCTGTTCCTGCCTATGCGAGCCTCACATTAGCGACGTGGAATATGGAATGGCTATCAGATAAAGGCGACATGATTCAAAGTAAGCGTGACGCTGACGATTACCTAATGATGCAAACTATTTCTTCCGTGATTAATGCCGATCTCATTGCGTTTCAAGAAGTCGACGGTCCTGAGCCTTTAGCCAAAGTTGTCGACCCGCTTCAATACGATTTTTATTTTTCTGATCGTTCCCTACGTTATAAAAAAAGCCGAGGTAGTCATCAGTTTACCGGCTGGGCCGTTAAGAAAGGTATCAACGTCATTGATCACAAAGATTACCAACCTTTGGGCTTACCCACTTTTCTTTCCGGTGGTGATCTTCGTTATGGTACATATATTGAAGTACTCAGGGAGAACCAGCCCTCGCTGCATTTACTTTCAATACACCTAAAATCAGGGTGCTTTAACACCCCTGTACGTCGAAACAACAGTTGTAAAAAACTACGACGCCAAATTGAAGCGCTGGCCGTTTGGATTAATACACGAACAAAACTCGGACAAGAGTTTGTCATTGCGGGTGACTTTAATCATTACATGAACAACCCATATGAATGGGCTTGGCAGACCTTACTCGAAGAAACGAGCACCAGTCCGCTCGTCAAGTTAACCGCGAATACGCCTGCGAAATGCAAAGCAAGAAAGTTCAACTATCGCACCAAGCGATGGGAGCACGTTGTTTACAATAAACTCATCGATCACATTGTTGCCAGTCCGGGAGCCATTTACATCAACTCGCCCGTTGAGGCCAAGCAATATCAATACTCCTACCACGCCGTTTCGACATATCGCCTTTCGGACCATTGCCCTGTAATTGTAGAATTGTGACTTATTGCAAGAAATTACCTTCTAAACCCCAAAACCCTCGCTTTTTACTGCAGAATCATCATCCTCTGACCCTGTACTGACAAAATGGCGAAATCACTGTGACATCCTGCGCCTCATATTATAAAGACGGACTTTTCGTATGCGCTTCCTAACGACCTCTTTTCTTGTATCCATACTCTTGTTCTCTTTTCATGCTTCTGCCAAGCCAGAGCTTGCACCTGCTGCACTTCTCGATTTTGGCAGCTATGAAAAAGTCGACGAAATGACTATTTATGGCGACATCCAACAAGATATCCTCACTTTGGCGCAAAACAACACGTCAGAATCTGATGCTGACTTGTT
The DNA here is from genome assembly GCF_041439165.1 of Enterovibrio sp. FF113. Lineage (NCBI taxonomy): Bacteria > Pseudomonadati > Pseudomonadota > Gammaproteobacteria > Vibrionales > Vibrionaceae > Enterovibrio > Enterovibrio sp. FF113. Next base: position 197,954 of record NZ_JBGONO010000001.1, read on the forward strand.
TGTCATTGATGATATTAATGAAGATATTGACCTCAATTTGGTGATGGTCACTATATCGCTTTATAACGATCTTAATGATGGATTGGTGATGCGATAACATCGGCATCTTTAACCAGTGCCATTTTACGTTTGAGTTTGAGCTTTTTCATGCATCACACCATTTAGCGGTGAGAACCTTGGCCGCATCTAGTTTCGCGTTGAAGTTCTGTTACACTTCAGGCACGAAATGGACAACGTAAAATAGACAATGACTACTGGTACTTTAAGCAAAATGAAAAGTACGCTGGATAGCAGCGTACAATATTCCTTGCCTGTCGGCGAAAACGACATCGCATTAAATGACTTGATCGGCAAATCGCTGACGCTCACTTATACGGGCAATATCTATTGCGATGCTTGCGGTAATAAAACTAAAAAGAGTTTTAGCCAGGGACACTGTTTCCCGTGCACACGTAAATTGGCCCGTTGTGACATGTGTATTCTAAAACCCGAAACTTGTCATTTCGCCGAAGGGACTTGTCGCGAACCTGAGTGGGGCGAGAAATTCTGCATGACAGATCATGTGGTTTACTTGTCCAATACATCAGGCCTGAAAGTCGGTATTACTCGCGCTAGCCAAATTCCAACTCGCTGGATTGATCAAGGCGCGACACAAGCGCTTCCTATCCTAAAAGTAAAGAGTCGTCATCTTTCTGGCCTCGTGGAAATCGCCATTGCAGAGTTTCTTGCTGATAAAACCAATTGGCGAACTATGCTCAAAGGCGACAATGCTGATATCGACTTGAAAGAAGAAGCGCGACGTATACTGCCTAAAATCGACGCTAAAATTTTCAGCTTACGTCTGCAATATGGATTTGATGCTGTTGAGCCAATTCAACACGATATTGTTGAAATCAGCTTTCCGGTAACGGAACACCCCACTAAGATCACATCGCTCAATTTTGATAAAGAACCTGTGGTGTCAGGCGTATTGAAAGGCATTAAGGGGCAGTACCTTCTCTTTGATACGGGCGTGATTAACATTCGTAAGTTCACCGGTTATGAAATTACCGCTGATTTCTAAGTGATTTAACTTCTTTGTGCATTGAGATTGAGCATTGAGGAGAAACCACATTGAAAAGAGCCGCTTCTTACTTAGGTAGCGGCTCTTTTTTGTAGCGATTGTTCAGTCATTCACTTCAATGGAAGCACGTAGGTTTCCCCACCCCAACCATGCACACTGTCGCGGGCTTCAATAATCACCTCAGTGACACCTTCAGGCACGGTTATGCCTGATAAGCTTCGAGTAAAAGGCTGTTCGGTTTCATGCGGATGGAGTAACTCTCTGACACCCAACACCTCGCCGTCTGTTGTCATGACACGCCATGCATTCGCATAATGATCCCAGCCTTCATCAGCATGACGTACCGTGGCAGAAATACGATAACTATTCCCAATACCAGAAGGACTTACACCCGTTTTGGTTACCGTAGCATTTACCACGTCGGCTTCGCCTGCGAGGGAGGTTGTCGATGTAAACGCCAAAATCAATGCCAGTAAAAATCCTTTGATACCCATCCCTGATCTATTCACCGCACTCCCCTATTCGTCGTTGAATGTTTGGTTCTCGTTAGCAACCAGATAACTAACGCTTAATGGCAACGCCCGTGGCTTCACTGACTGCGTTAAGGTTTTCTTCGGAGCCTAATGAAATGCTCCAGTTAACCGTGCCGCCATTGGCGATCAACATACAGGGGGCACCCAGTAAACTAATATCATCCGTTTGTGTTTGAAGTGTGAGGCGATTTTCTTCCAACTTCACCATGACTTCGTGCATGGTCGCCACAACACGACCACCCGGAATGGTAATAACCATGAATCACTTCCCCTTGTGCTGTAAAACCGCCATGGTCAATCGACTGGTACACACCAATCGCCCACGCTCATCTGTGATTTCTATTTGCCACACTTGCGTCGTTGCTCCCAAATGAATCGGGGAAGCCTTCCCCATCACGCTACCTGTTCGCATTGCACGAATATGGTTGGCGTTAATATCTAGACCGACGCAGTACTTATTTTCTTCCACGCACATGTTTGCTGCCAGTGAACCCAAAGTTTCCGCTAGCACCACAGAAGCACCGCCGTGAAGCATGCCCAAAGGTTGATGCGTGCGCGCATCGACGGGCATCGTACCTGTCAGGCTGTTGTCATCAAACGCCGTGTATTGGATGCCAAGATGCTCAACGAGTGTATTCGCCGAGGTGGCATTGAGTCCTTGGAGGGAAACAGGCTTCTTCCAGATGGACATAAGTGCTCCTGTATGTCTGATGTATTGATTAGAGTTGATGACTATTATCCTCGTGAATTCCGCGGAGAGCCATGATTTCGGCGGTCAAGGTGTTGTATTCGTGACTTTTCAGCGTTAAGCCCTAGTCCGAACGGTTAATTGAATGAGATTCTTGCCTCATCATCCAGTCAAGCTACAATATCGCGCATCGGAGTTATTCAGGGATCTCGCGCCGCGATAAGGATATAGTTATGAAGTTAAATACAGTAAATACAACGCTCGCCGCCGCGCTACTCAGTGTGCTGGTTGGCTGCACCACCTCCCCGACGGGTAGAAGCCAATTCATTTTGGTGTCTGGTTCGGAAATGGCGACATTGGGTAACCAATCATTTTCTGAGCTTAAAGAACAAGAAAAGATCAGCACTGACAAGAAAACCAATCAATATGTGCAATGTGTCACTGACGCATTGCTCAAAGTGACACCGCCTCAGCCTGATTTTGAAAAGTGGGAAGTCGTGGTATTCGACAGCGACCAAATCAATGCATTCGCCTTGCCCGGCGGGAAGATCGGGGTTTATACCGGTTTGTTGAAAGTCGCTAAAACACAAGACCAGCTAGCTTCTGTCGTCGGCCACGAGATTGGTCACGTCATGGCGAACCACGGCAGCGAACGTGTCTCAAGCTCTGTCGCTGCAAACGGCGCATTACAAATTACCAATATTGCGCTTGGCGCAACCGGCACCGCAAACTCAGACATGATCATGGCGGGTCTCGGGCTTGGTGTAAATGTGGGCGTTTTATTGCCCTTTAGCCGCGCTCATGAATCAGAATCTGATCTCATTGGTGTTCAGCTAATGAATGACGCAGGCTTTGACCCAAAAGAAAGTGTCGAACTGTGGAAAAACATGGCTGCAGCCTCTGAAGGCGCACCGCCAGAAATTATGTCAACTCACCCATCTCACGATACACGCATTGACGATTTGAATGCAGCAATCAGTCGCCTGCCTACGTCGTCTCTTCGCGCGCCCAATTGTGGCAAGCCCAACATCTAGTCGCGAATGACCGGATAGACTCAATAGTCTCGATAACAAAAAGCCAGCGTCTACAAACGCTGGCTTTTTCTATGCTTTCAATCTGATTTGAGTCAAAGATGTTTTTGTCTTTGTCTTTGTCTTTGTCTTTGTCTTTGTCTTTGTCTTTGTCTTTGTCTTTGTCT
>NZ_JBGONO010000001.1:201535-251666 GCF_041439165.1 Enterovibrio sp. FF113
TTGCAGGAATTATTTCGAAATTCAACGTTGTGCCGCTACGAGTAAGTTAATGCTTCGCCCGTCACATCCGCTACAGAAATAAACATGTGTTGTGCTTCGCCACGTAAATTCACAATCGGATTAAGCGTCACATTTTGGAACATAAAGTTAGTTTGCCCTGTAAGGGGGCGAACATTACGACAGTGAAAAAGATACGGTCTCTGTTTCCACACCACAAAGCTTCGGCATTTCAATTCAAAAACGGGTCGGCACTTTGCACGAAACCAGCTTTCTGAAATTTCAGGAAACACATCAAACAGCGATTTACCCTGCACTTTGTTTGGGTACTTTCCTGTGTGATGGACCATGAAACCATTCCACATATGAATGGTGAAGTCTCGGTCCACAACAATCAACCCCATGTCGATATTTTGCACCATATCGACCATCCAGTTGAATTGTTCAAATTCTGGTGAGTCAATCATGGTTACTCCTCATCATCCATTAGATAGGCGAGTTTAGCGTCAAGCAATGGCAACGATTCATCCACCAGCAACAAGAGCAAATCGCATTTAATGCTTGTGTTATCAATGGCATAGCTTACTTCAATCGTTACCGTGCGTTTCCATGTGCCGTGCATCCCTTCGACCAACTTGTCCACCGCAAGATGCTGGCCAATAATTGCAGGGTAGCTTTGGGCAAAAACAAGGCCTGCTTGCTCACCAATGCCGGATAAGAACGCGCTAATCAGCACATTACTGACATCCACCAAAACTTCTAGGTCATTATCTACGCTGCCATCATCAGGATAATCAAGGATGGCGAGCAGATCTTTCATCGAAGAATCGGAAATGAGCATCAAGGCTTCACCAGCGATACCCTCACCACTAAACCCTTGGCAAATGCCTGACATATTATCGTTCGCTGCAAGGTGTCTGATGGTCATCACCAGCTCACTCACCTCAAACACGTTAACGTGAGGTAAAGGCATGTGAACGAACACATCAAAGTAACGCGCTAGCGAGTCTGCTGCGCGCCCCATCGCGACATTGACCACCTCCATATACATTTCACGGCGGCCAATTTTCAAGTCTTCAACAGGTTTTTCAGCAGCGGCGGCTTCAGGCGCAGTGTCTGATTTATACGGCGCGAGCAGCTCGTTTAGTTGCGCTGGGCTTACTGGCTTTTGAACGAATGCTTGCGCTCCCAGCGATAACACACGCTCCTGTGCCTTAGGCTGAATATCACCAGACACCACAAAAACGGGCACGGTAATATTGCTGTTTCGCATGGCTTCCAATGTTTCGTAACCATCCAAAACAGGCATAGTTAGATCAAGAAACATCACATCAAAAGTATTCGCTGTTAGCTGGTCAATGGCGACTTGTCCGTTTTCAGCAAACGTTACGTCAGCATTGATGAATGCTGGCATCGAGCGAGCGAGTTGTTTTCGCGCTAATGCTGAGTCATCGGTGATCAATACTCGGGTTGTCAACGTGTCTACCCCTACCGTCCGATTATTGTTGATGCTGAGCGCATCGAAGAAGGCAAAGCCGAGAAATATAACGCCATTGTAAAGGCTTTGTCTTAGGTTTATGACATTACTTCAATAAGCATAGCGTCACTTGGTTGTTTTTTCGCCTCAAGACAAAAAATCACTCAATCACACTGTCCGTAACAATCAAAAGCTCCACGTATCGCAGTGCAATATCGTGAAGTCTTATCTAACCCTATTATTGCTGGCTTTGTTCTTGTGTGATGTTTTCTTTGGGAGTAGTTTTTGGTTCTTGCGGTATCGCTAATTGATCTTGCGGGACGGGCAGATTTCCGAACGCAGATAACTCTCGATTCACCTTATCAAGGCTTGCGCTTTGGTCTTCAAATTCGGCCATTAATTCTTCGGCTTTCTGGTTATAGGTATTGAAGTTGTCACAATCTTTTTCTGACACCCAATTCCAAGAGTTGCCCTTTTTAAATTCTTCACAGGCTTGCTGGCTGGATTCCGCTTTGTGGCTGGCTTTAAAGATCCTTTCGTTTAAATCACTCACCGCTTGCGCCAATCTATAGCGCTCCGCGTAAAGCACATCGGTGTTTTGAAGCCTTGCCCTTAGCTTACTGATGGAATCAACTTGATCAGCAACCTTGATATCAAGTGTCGCTTTCATTTCGTCCATCTGTTTTGCCTGGTGCGTCAATTGCACAAGCTGCGCTTTTAGTTGATCAATTTCCACATCTTTCTGTTCAATCAGACCCTCGGTCGTTGCAGCATCTGATGTGCGCGCGACCATCGCTTCTTCTAGCTGAACAATGGTTTGTTGTGCTTGAATCAACTCGCTTTGAGATTGCGTTAATTGCGTGTTTACGCCCTCAAGTAGTTCTTGTGCCACATTACTGATTGAAGACCAGTGATTACCAGCAACAAGGCCGCCCAACACTAAACCGCCAGCAAAAAGTAGTGCGCCTTTTTTATTCGCGCTTGTCATAATCTATTCCCAAAATAAGCCCCAAAAAAAGCTGCGCCATGATACCTCATGAGGCAGCTTTTAATGTTAGCTGAAAGAAAAAAAGCGTTAATTTACCGCTGGTTGGCTAGAGTTTACTCAATACCACATCACCTTTAGGTACACAGCAACACGCTAAGACCAAGCCATCCTCTTTTTCGCCCGGAAATAGAGCGGGCATATCGGGTTGAGAAACCTCTCCTTCCACTAAGCGCATCTTGCAACAGCCACACACACCTGCGCGACAACTATAGTCCACTTGAACGCCAACTTCTTCGGCCTGAACCAGAATAGGTCGCTGATTGTCGCCACGAATGTATTCGCCTTCGATAGTGATTGAGACTTCCATGGCAGGTAAATCATCGCCAACTGTCGGAGGGGTGAAGAATTCCTGATAACGCTGTGATTCTGGCACACCCAGTAAACTGAGCAATGTCATTGCAGAATCCATAAACCCTTGCGGGCCACACACAAATACTTCGCGTCCTATCAGCGCAGGGATCAGTGCTAAATGTTCTTGGCTCAATCGTCCAGAGAGTCCCTTCCAACTGTCAGAAGGGCGACTAAGCAGTGTCATGACTTTCAAGCCTTTGTGCTTGGCTGCCATGGCATCAAGTTCATCCGAAAATGGTATATCGGCTTCGGAGCGACACTGGTGGAAGAAGATCACATCATCAATGTCGTTATGATCGAACAGCGTTCGCAGCATGGACATCATAGGCGTCACGCCACTGCCACCCGATAGCAATAACAAAGAGCGACGCTTTGCTGCATCATCGCTAAGATGGAACTGACCGTCAGGCGTTTGCGCCTTGATCACTGCGCCTGCCTTTAAGTTATCGTGCAGCCAGTTTGAAACCTCACCACCCTCGACACGCTTAACAGAAATCGCCAAGCGCTCTGGTCGTGTCGGTGATGACGACAACGTGTAGCGACGCTGTACGCGCTTGCCATCAATATCCAACTCAATAGGAAGATGCTGACCGGCTTTGTAAGCGGGCAACTGGCCTTCTGTACTGTCGAACCAGAAGGTTTTAAAATCCTGCGCAACATGCTCGATGTCTTTACATTGCAAAGTGAGTTTCGGCGTTGTCTTGTCTTCGTAAACTTCAGCGTCGCGATACTCCAACACTTCTATCTGATCACCCGCTTTGATTTCACCTTCATTGAGCGCAATCAGATTCATGCCGAAATTCACATTGCCGCTTTTATCAGTGCGAAATTGGCTTAAGGTGTTGATAGGTTCCCCATTCACACGGAAACGCCCTGTATCTAAATCTAACGTAGTGAAGACGCAACGGCTGCATGGACAATCAACCCGGAATACCGCCGAGCCAATGCGTACCTTGGCCCATGTGTCTTCTTCAAAAGCGTCACATCCTGTTGCGACCAAATTGGTGCGAAACTGATCCATGGTGTGCATGTCAGGTGTTCGTGCATTAAGGGCATCAAGTGACGCTTGTGAAATCACCAATAACGGGAAACCGTCGGCAAAGCTAACCTTAGTTTGCGCTTTCGATGCAAAACGCGGTGAAGATTCTTCACCCGTAAACAAAAGTTGTTTATGGCCTCCCAACAAATGACTAAACCATGCATTGGCCGTCGACGTCGTTGAATAGGCGCAGAATTCATCTTTCCAAACGTTGGTGTGAATTTCTTGAAGCGAGAATTGAGCGTATTTAAGTACCAAAGGTGACAGCGTAGGGTGGTTCAACGTAATGCCATTCGCCTGAAGCGACACAGACACTTCCGTCATTTTAGGGTCAGTCCGCCCAGTAACAAATTTGCCCGTACTGTCAGCGACCATGAAACGACGGTCGAAGCTCAAACCGATACTTTCAACCCATGCGTTCGATAAGGAAAGTCCACCTGCTGATTTAACTGGGTAAACATTAATTTGATTGATTTTTGCGCCCACGCTAGCTCCTGCTATTTCTTATGATTCCCAAAACACATTGCAGAGTATTAGAACACAGGCCCTTGAAAAAGCAGCCCGTTATGTGATCAAAATGTGTGATGTATAACCTTCACGAACCTGAACTAACAGGCAATCGGTTTGCCGTTCGTCGCAATAATGCGTTGAAGGCGATCGGGATCGCTAACCATAGTCGGCCATTTAAGATACAGATGGTGCAGGCTGGTCAAACACAGTGAAATACACGACATGGTCTTCTCACGAATTTCTTCGCTATCCCACCAAGCTTCGCCACTTAAGATATTGTTCCAATCATCAGACAGGCTTTCTGCCAACTCCATGGCTTCGTTAGCATTGCCGCTGATCAATTCGCCTACCGCTTGAGGAACATCATCGGCGTCTTTCCCTGCACCAAAGATGTTGCGAAGTGCCAATATTGAATCCAATAACCCATCAAGACGATCAGGTTGACGTGCAGCGCTGAACAATCGCGTAAACGCAAGGCGAATACCTGTTGAATCGGTGTCTTCAAGCAGCAAACTCCAGTTCTCTAGCTCGTCCAAAACACCATTAGTAATACTCACGGGTTCATCCGCCTCTTTGACGGTATCAACTGCACCCTTTGCGCCTTCCAGAGAGAATGGATCGATATGCCATGCCCATTCCGGCGCCACAAAGGGCGGTGAATCACTCAAAAAGCACATGGCCATGCAAAGCGTGATATTGAGTTCAGTGGAAACCTTATCGCTTTCTGCTTCCAACACCTCGCTCGGCCAATCGTCGTCATCCAGCAAGTCACCACTGTTGATGGCATAGGCATAGCCCGATTCGAGCATGAAACCACTGTCTTTGCGTTTTGCCATTTGACTAGGCAGTTGCAAGACATATTCAGCAATGGACGGAGTGTAACGGCGCAAGGTGCCCCATTTGGTTTCGAGTTCATCGAAATCAACCAATGCCGCATTGCGAAATCCAACAAACAGAGGGATCTGCGCGACTTCACCATCTGCTACGCTGCGTGCGATTTCTAGCATTTCTAGGACGGTATTGACGAACATTTCGGCACTGACAGGCCCACGAACGCGCATCAGATCGTAGCTATTGATCAAAAGCGCGGCAGGCAACGATGACAACGTGATCACCCCTCGTTTTCCTTTCGAATCCACGTAGTGACCAAAGGTTTCACTCGGCTCATTGCCGATCACTTCAAACACCCGCTCAAATGAGCGGTCTTCAATGAAATGACGATATAGGTTTTTATTGCCTGGCAGATGGGAAATTGCGGCGCTCAAATAGCCAGAAGCACGATAAAACAAATGCGGACGCGCACCGGCTTTAACCAGAAACAAGGGATAAAGCTCCGCGGCGACAGTCGCTAAACTTCGCGCTAGCGGATCACTATTGTTAAAAGACGGCGTGACACCGCCATTTTGCCGACGCCATACAGAAAAGATGTGCTGCCCATTTTGCAACACATGGGGAAGCCGATGGAAAAATGACTGTTCGATGTCCCCCTGCGATACGGCGACAGCACGCATTTGACGACAAAGCTGCACATAAGAAGTGACTGTGTCTTCCTGTTTTGCAGAGAGTTTCCCTTGATGCTGTAGAGCATGCCTAGCTTCCGCTTCTGAAATATTCAGAATGTAGCTGACAACGCGATGCCCCATGGCTTTGACGAAATTCGGGATAGGTTCTTTAAACGACATGACACCCCCAGCGTCAACAAACAATAGCCTTGAACTCCTCACCGACGCAGTAGGCGGGAGCCATTTATTCTTTTATCGGCAGCGCGTTCAAGAAATATAGCAGGTCAGCGATCACATAAATCGCGATTCTCGTCCCTTCAACCGATTTCCTTATCTAGTTGAACGAGTTATCGGTTGCTATTTTTTTCAATGCCGCCCAGATTTTTTCACCTGAAGGATGAAGCCGAGATTGGTAGCGATAAGCATAATAAGAAACCCGTCGGTTCAACGCTTTGTTTTTCATCACCACCAAACGCCCCTGGGACAGCTCTGTTCTTATCGCAAAATCAGGCAGCCACGCCACACCCAATCCATTCAAGGCTTGAAGCTTGAGCATATCCACCATGGACGACAAAAAGACAGGTTTCAAACTCACTTCATGGCGAACAGTTTCTGTCTGACGCCCCATGTATGAGGTGGGTGTAAAAGCAAGCCAAGGAACATTGTCGTGTTCGAAATGATAAATTGGCTGCCCCTTATTATCCGCCGCGCAAACGGGCAATAAATCCGCTGTACCGACTTTGATGTGCTCATAGGGCGCTAATTTAAGATGTTCATTGTCGAAGGCTAACAGCACATCACATTCACCTTCTCGCAATGCATCGACTGCTTCGTCGACATTCATGGCATCCACACTCAGCATGGGACGAGATTCATCCGAAAATTGCGCTTGAATGGATTGCGTAAGATTCAGCGCCAACGAGTGAGCTGAGGCAATACGAACGACGCTGCCATCAGAGTAATTCAGGGCAGAGATATGGCTGATCCCTTCAACCATTTGGTTGACCAATGTGCGAGCGGTCACGCGAAATATGCGCCCACTGGCGGTTAGCGCGACGGGCGTTTGGCTTCGATCAACAAGCTCAGCACCAACCGATTGCTCTAACATTCGGATACGCCGACTAAACGCAGGCTGGGTGATATTTCGAAGACCAGCGGCACCCGAAAAATTGCGGGTTTCCGCCAAGGCGAGAAAGTCTTCCAACCATTTACTTTCAATGTTCATCCGAAACTTTCAACCTCATTTGAGGAAATACTCAGCAAGTTAGAAAGCACGAGTATATCGGTATCTGAAACTTAATTCCGGCACTTAACCCTACACTCATCACAGTTTTATCCCATTTTGATAACGGTTTGGCATCAGCGAAACATAAACGGCATTTATCACCGTCCGCGTTGGCTTCTATAGTGAAGATAAAGCGAAAATGAAACATTCTAATCGTCAAATATGACAAGGAGATCTATGAACATTCCATTCCCCTACCTGCTCATGTTGGGCGAAAGCAAAGACCCACTCGCCATTAAAACCGCACGAGGCATTCACTACTGGCGTCCCGAAAAATGCATGGGACAGTTGCGTTTGAACGACGATGTTCCGTCACTGAACTTACCTGACATCGACATTCAAACTGCGGCGAAGGATGGGGCAAAAACCTTAGTCTTGGGTATGGCTAATGCGGGTGGCGTACTCGCACCCCATTTTGTTCCGTATATTTTAGAAGCGCTAAATGCAGGCATGAATGTGGCTTCCGGATTACACCAGAGGTTGGCTGATACCCCTGCCATTGCCGAAGCGGCAGAAAAATCAGGTACCGCTTTGTTTGACCTTCGCCATTCGAACGAAACGCTCCCAGTAGGCACTGGCATCAAGCGTTCAGGTAAGCGCCTATTGACGGTGGGCACGGACTGTTCTGTCGGCAAAATGTTCACCACGCTCGCGCTAGAAAAAACCATGAAAGCACGCGGACTATCCGCCACCTTCTGCGCCACTGGCCAAACCGGTATTTTGATTGAAGGAAACGGCATTGCCGTTGATGCAGTCGTTTCAGATTTTATCGCAGGCGCGACGGAGGCGTTATCACCTGACTGTGAGCCAAACCAATGGCAGCTAGTCGAAGGTCAAGGTTCACTGCTTAATCCGGCATTTTCCGGTGTCACAATGGGGCTACTCCATGGCGCACAACCTGATGCACTTGTTCTGTGTCATGAGGCGAATCGCGACACTATTCGTCATTTGCCACACATGCCTATTCCAAACATTGCCGACATCATGGAGCTCGCCGTTCGATTAGCAAAGCTCACTAATCCGAATCCTCGTTTTGTGGGTTTGGCGATTAATACTTCAGCACTGAGCGAAGACGAAGCTAAGCGTTATTTAGACTCCCTCTCTAACCAATACGGATTACCCGCCACCGATCCCGTGCGTTTTGGTGTAGACAATATTGTCGATAATCTAATTCACGTATTTGAGGAGTAACGCGATGAAGATTTCAGCCAATATAGTCACTTACACCTTGAAGCGTCCATTTACGATTTCTCGAGGCAGCCGAACGACCGCCGAGGTCATACAAGTGAGCATCGAAAAGAACGGAAAAGTGGGGGTGGGAGAATGCTCACCAACAGGCCGCTACGGGGAGAGTTTTGACAGCGTGCTCGCCGAAATTGAGTCGGTCAACAACACGCTATTTGACCGCACCTCACTGAAGTCGTTTTTACCACCCGGTGCGGCGCGAAACGGGTTGGATTGCGCATTATGGGACCTAGAAACAGACAATTTCCCCGACAATTTCTCTTTGCCACAAACCATCCAAACCGCCATGACAGTTTCAATTGGTTCGCCACAAGATATGGCTGACGAAGCCAAAGGTTATGTCGAACAAGGCGCAACACTGATTAAGGTAAAATTGGATGCTGATTTGGTGTATGAGCGCTTGGCCGCCGTTCGCGCCGTCGCACCAGATACCACATTGGTTGTTGATGCAAACGAGGCTTGGGGATCACTGGATATTGCCACCACTCTCAATCAAATCACATCGCTCAACATTGCCATGGTGGAGCAGCCTCTCCCCGCTGACAACGATGAAGGTTTGAGAAACATTGCGAGCCCAATTCCGCTTTGTGCAGACGAAAGCTGTCACACCGCCGACGATGTCATCGCTTTGGTCGACAAATACCAAATGGTGAACATCAAACTTGATAAAACCGGCGGGTTAACGGCAGCATTCGAATTGGAACAAGCAGCACGCACAGCGGGGCTGCAAATCATGGTCGGTTGTATGCTAGGAAGTTCGATTGCCATGCGAGCGGCATTGCCCGTTGCCGCCACCGCCATAATGGTTGATCTGGACGGTGCATTTCTGATCAGTGACGACATAGACAACGGCCTGCATTATCAACGCGGCAATATCGTATTGCGTTAGTTCGCCCAGCAACTTCGTCAATGGGAGAATGAAATGTATTCAATACGTTTCACTCTTTTTTTACTTTCAAAAGAATAAAGGCGGTTAAATCGACAAAATTGCGACAAACTGTTAATGACCATCTTGACCCTTTAACAAGCTCGCCCTATTCTAGCTTACATGTGTACGCTGGAATTTTGCGGTATTTAAAATGGAATCGAATCAAGCACAAAAACCTCCCGTTATATGGCTCAATGTTATGGTCTTTACGGTCACTTTTTCCGTCGCGGTCATTGGCACGCCACTCTGGGCTTATTTCTACGGCTTCGATCTAGCACAAATCGCTATGTTTGTTGCCATGTTTACGTTCGCGGGTATGTCTATCACAGCGGGCTACCACCGTCTTTGGTCACATAAAACCTACCAAGCGCATCCTATCCTTAAGGGCATCTTTGCATTGGGCGGCGCACTTGCGCTTCAAAATAGCATTCTTCATTGGTCATCAGATCACCGCGTTCACCATCGCCATGTGGATGACAACGACACTGACCCTTATTCGGCAAAACGTGGATTCTGGTATTCACACATCGGCTGGATGCTTCGTGAATATCAAAAGCACCGCTATTCGGATTACAGCAACTGTCGTGACCTACAAAAAGACAAGGTCGTTATGTGGCAGCACAAGTATTATCTTCCTTTACTGCTGGCGACAAACTTCGGTATCCCAATCCTTTTTGGTGTACTTCATGGCGATATTTGGGGTGCAATCATCCTGATTGGTTTTGTGCGCGTTGTCGCCAGTCACCACACCACCTTCTTTATTAATTCTCTGGCGCACATCTGGGGTAAGCAACCTTACACCGCAAAAAATACCGCGCGTGACAATGGTATTTTGGCATTTTTCACTTTCGGTGAGGGCTATCATAATTTCCACCATATCTTTGAAAACGATTATCGCAACGGTATTTATTGGTGGCAGTTCGACCCAACCAAATGGTTAATCAAAGCGAGTAGCTGGCTAGGCCTAACCACGAAACTTCGTATTACACCACAAGATCGTATCGAGAAAGCGCGCGCCACTATGCTGCTTAAGAATATTCAAGCGCGCTTAAGCGTGACGCCGAATGCTTCACAGCGCTTACAAGCGATTGAACAAGAATATGATGCGTTGGTTGTTCGCATGAGCGAATACTATGAAGCTAAGAAACGCTTGATTGACATGAGAAAACAGAATCTTCTGAAAAAATATGAGAAAGCCATTTTGGTTCAGCAGCTGCAAATCCTCAAAGGGGATTTCATTGAGCAGAAACGTAACTGGCAAATGCTTACCGCGAGTTATGCGTAAGCTCACAAACACCATCACTCAGGGCAGCTTACGCTGCCCTTTTTTATGCAGCTTATTGTATTGTTTAGATAAGATACACAACAAAGAAGACCACAATGAACGCCCCGAGATTGCCCACTGTATGGCTTATTATCTTCGCCGTTGCCTCGAGTAGCTTGTCCGATCTTTTGCTGAAGCAGTTTGGATTTGCATACGATGTATTCACTCAACCATTTAGCATCACAAAGGTCGCTATAGACTCCGCCGTGTTTATTGCGATATTCATAGTACTCAGCTTCACTTACTTCAAAGTCCAAAAACTAAGATCAACAAAACCATGATCACTGTTCGTAAGATGCGTGCTGGCGAAGAAATGATGTTGTGGCAGCTTTTTTACAAGACCATCAGGCAAATAAACATCCGTGATTACACGCCAGAGCAAGTCGCAGTTTGGGCACCCGATGAGTGCAATGAGGCTGCTTGGTGTGATCGCATGCAACGAATACAACCTTTTGTCGCCATCATCAATGACAAGATAGCAGGCTATGCTGGCCTGCGGTCAGACGGCTATATTGACCATTTTTTTGTTGATGCAGACTTCCAAAGTAAGAGTGTGGGAAAAACGTTGATGAAAACCCTGTTCAGGGAGGGCAAGAAAAATTCAGAACTTTCCCGTTACTTTTCCCACGTCAGTATCACCGCCAAACCTTTTTACGAACGTATGGGCTTTCACGTCGTTAAAGTTCAACAGATTGAAAAGCAGGGCCAAGTCTTCACCAATTACGTGATGGAAAAAGCCGTCTAACAGCTGTCTTCGGCTTTTTGCCAATGCTGACGGTACGTTATAAAACACTTACTGCGAGCTATCCAATTCCCTACCCTCAGAAAATGTCGGTAAATCATCAGTAATATCATGCCACTGCGCGCCGTATTTAGTGAAAATATGTGCGTCAGGCTTAATGGGTATCTCGCTATCTAACGTGCCAAGCGTGAACTCAACCAAGCTGCCGTCACTGTTGGCAGGTTCAAATAGCAGGCTTGAACCGCAATGAGAACAAAATGTGCGTTTCGTTCCGTTATCCGCAACATAAGCTTTCAAAAGATCGCGACCCGCAACGAAACGGAAACTTTCCGCTTTTACCTCGCCAAAAGTGGCGAACGCGGCACCGTGAAATTTACGGCACATGGAGCAATGGCAGTGACCCATATTCGGCTCGATATGATCAACTTCGTAGCGGATTTGGCCACAAAGACATTGGCCAGTATAAGGTGAGGTGACTGTAGGCATGTGTCATTCCTTTGCGGGTTATTTCTTCTAACTTGCACCAAAGATATCTAATCAGCAAGGGAATTACGTGTCTCAAACCTAAAGCTCGACAAGCTTATTGCAGAGGAATAAAATCCTGCTCCCGCAATGAGCGAGTCTCTATGATGAACAAGAAACCGACTCGCATGGACGCAATGAAAAACATTATCCAACAAGTGAAGATGGAACTGCCACTTTACGAACCCGAAACTTTTGTCTGCGGACCCGATAACAGCTGTATCGGCTGCCCTAAAAAGCTGTTGGAGTTGGTGGATTCCGAACTTTCTTATTGGGAGTCTGAAATGTCTCGCGGCGTGACGCCGCAATTTGATGAGATTCGACGCTTCGGAAAACTCTGCACAAATGTAAAACGTGGATTAGCCAGAAATAACATGCTTCCCGCATAACCCACGTTTAACGCTACGGCTCAATATTGGCTATATGGATTTCTTTCAGCCCTGCGTTTAGCAGGTGCTGAGAAGGCAAAGTATCCCCCCAGTACACATACGCATTTTTTGCGCCCGCTTCGTAGGCCATATCGCGTAGGGCTTTCTTCTCAATATCCGTCAAGCCTCCTTCTATCCTTTCCATTGGATGTAAGATCACCTGAATTTTAGGAGAAAAAAAAGAACGAGGAGTCACCTGTGAAATTGCATGATGAATGATTGTTTCACCGGCAGTGTAATCTGCAATCAAGCTTCTCGGATGCGAAAACGGGTTACTTACTGTTATATCAATATCATATTTTAGCGCTTGCGCGGCGTTACCTATCGCCACGATACGTTTTTGCACGGGACCCGTTGGTTTCCAAGCAATTAGAGGCTGCTCGTCAAAGACCTTTCCTGTCTTTGCGTTTAAAACTCGAAGACGTTCCTCCCATATTTGAATGTAAAGTGTACTTCCGTAGGCATAGATTAAGCGTGTAAGCATGCGTGTTCCCAGACAACCGCCAGAGCTGCAACTGGAAACGATGTGTCTACTCCCAACTTGCACTCAGTTATAATTTTTAGTTTGGCTATTGTTCATTTTTTATGGGGAACAGCAAAATTTATGACGGATTTTTACGCATCATTGCACAGTAATTAAGGCATGAATGAGTATGTTGCAAAATATGACATTACATATCTAACAAAGGTAGGGTTTTTCGCTTCTGGTAGGTAAAAGCCACACTGATACAAAGTCGTAGTGCTTCTTCGGGTATGTCTGCATTAAGATCAAACTTTAACGCGCGGTTCCCTTGATATTCAAACGCATCGGGCAGAACTTCACGGAAAGTATCAACCAACTTAGTTTTACAGTTCACAAAGAGAAACAGAGACGTCGAAGACTGAGGCTTCCAATCAATCCTAACCGCTGTGCCGCCTTTTACCGTATAGCTAGGCTCCCCCCACTTGAGGCCTTCATCCACACTTTTATCAAGCGTTTTGGCAACCGCAAAGATCAGTGAACGAATACGCATCAATTGAACTTTGACGTGTGGTGGATAGCGTTCAAATTTTGCATACACTTCTGGTGACAATATCTGCACTCCTTAAGGATCGAGAAGCCCGACAACACATCGGGCATCTCAGGCTAGTTGCTCGGGCATAAGGTCACTTCATCACGAATGATAAAAGAATCTCTTCCAGCTCATCCCATGGCAAAGGTTTTTTATCAATGACCTCTGCCCTTGATTCCACGCCCGTTAAACTGATCGGACTGACTGACACGATTTGATTAACGACGTTAAACGCAAACATGCCATCGTCGGTGTTCATCACAGCTTTCACGCGTTCCGCATTAAGATTGGCAAAGAGACCATAAAGCGAGTCGAACGGGAACAATGTATTGGGTTCGAATACCCAACCACAGCTTACATACCCCTGGCCTTTGTTCTCTTTGCGACGAAATTTTTCACCTGGCGCCAATTCGAATGCCGGCATCTCATCGTCGTCATGAGAATGATGATGAGCAAACTGCGCCTCACGGTCAATGCGCGGTAACATAAGCCAATCGGGGTTCAATTGCCCTTGTTCTACATAGCCTGATGCCTGCTTAGGGATCTCTGAGCTTGCGACATAATCATCAAACGCGGCGATGTCATCCACAGAAGATAAATCGGTTTTGTTCGCAACAACAACATCAGCCAAGGCCAATTGATCGCGAAAGTTCTGATTCTCAGTGTAACGTGCATCCGCGAAATTGCGGGGATCGACCAACGTAATGGTGGCATTGAGCTCAATATAATTGGCGTAGTGTTCCGACAACAGCTTGCCGATAATGTCTTTCGGGTGTCCCAGTCCCGTCGGCTCAATCAGAAGACGATCAGGGTTCTGTGCCAGAAGTGCATTGATACCAATCGCCATCGGAAGCCCTGCCACACAACACATGCAACCACCCGGCACTTCTTTTACCAATGCGCCCTGTTCGCTGAGAAACGCACCATCAACCCCCACTTCACCAAATTCATTCACTAGCACGGCCCAGCTTTCATTTTCCGGCTTTTGTTTAAGCAAAGAGAGTATGGCGGTGGTTTTACCCACGCCAAGAAATCCTGTGATGATGTTTGTCGGAACTTTTTTCGTCAGTTTTACAGCCATTTTTAAATCCAATTTTGCACAGCGTGACGCTCATAGCAGGAAGTGTATCAAGACAGCTAACAGAGCAAAGCGCTTTTCTTGACTCATTGAGGATTAAATTCAAGTTTTCGCTTTCGCGTTTGTGATTACTGGTTGATATTTAAACAAACGCTAACTAATTGATTATTCCTATATCACTAAAAGGGAAAGATGATTGGTGCGTTTGAACCTAACTGATACTCTGAAGGTATAAGAAGCTGACTCTTTTTTCAGGAGGAAGAAATGCTAAATACGAACACTGCCAAAGCAGTGATTGATCATGCCCTATTTCTAGGCGCTGATTTTGCGGAATTGTTCATTGAGCGACACCATTCGGGTAGTGTTGAAGTGCTGTCCGGTGATGTTGATAAAGTTAACTCCGGCATTGATTTCGGGATCGGTATTCGACTGTTCTTTGGTCACAAAGTTCTTTACGGCTACACCAACAGTCAAGATGAAGAAAAACTCAAACAAGTTACCTCTTTACTATGCGCGAAAGACAAACGCGACCAAATCGTGAATGCTGGCGCATTAAACCTGACCGTCAATAGTGACCGTCACCCCGTGACCATGCCCTTCTCGGCTAACAACCACGTTGAAGAGAAAATTGCATTCCTCAAGCGTGTCGATGCAAAAGCGCGTGCAGAAAGCGATAAAATCTCCCAAGTAATCAGTCGTATTATGCAGCGCGAGCAGCAAATCGAAATCTTCAACTCGACGGGTTTACACATTCAAGATACTCGCCACTACACGCGTATTGCGTCTTCTGTTGTCGCAACACACGGTAACGAGCAATCTACCGGTTATGAAGCGCCTGGCATGCTCTCTGGCTGGGAGTTCAATGGCCAAGTTAATCCTGAAGCATTAGGCGAAATGGCAGCCAAGCAAGCCCTGATTAAACTCGGTGCGGCGGCGTGTCCTTCCGGTGAAATGCCCGTTGTTATCGGTAATGGTTTTGGCGGTGTGATTTTCCATGAGGCATGTGGTCACTTGCTCGAAACTACCTCAGTGGCGAAAAAAGCCTCCGTCTTCCACGACAAAATGGGCGAAATGATTGCCAATCCTGTCGTGAATGCCGTTGATGATGGCTTGATGAAAAACGAATGGGGTTCAATCAACATCGATGATGAAGGCATGGAAACCCAGCACACGCAATTGATCACAGACGGTAAGCTCACCAGCTTTATGGTCGATCATATGGGTAGCCTGAAAACCGGCTTCGCCCGCACAGGCTCTGGTCGTCGTGAATCTTACAAATACGCGCCAACTTCACGTATGCGTAATACCTACATTGAGGCAGGTAATGACGAGCTTGAAGATATGATTGGCGGCATTGAACGCGGTATTTACGCCAAGAAAATGGGCGGTGGTTCAGTGCAACCTGGCACGGGCGAGTTCAACTTCGCCGTTCAAGAAGCCTATCTGATTGAAAACGGCAAAGTCACCACGCCGCTTAAATCTGCCACTCTGATCAGCACCGGACCAAAAGTGCTGAAAGAGATCAGCATGGTCGGCAAAGACTTTGAGTTGGCAGCAGGCATGTGTGGTTCAGTCAGTGGTTCAGTGCCAACGACTGTAGGTCAACCTGCATTGAAAGTAGACAATATTTTAGTGGGAGGCGGTAGCTAATGAGTGAGACTAATACGTTAGAACAGGCCGTCGAGCACGTTTTAGAGCTGGCGAAAAAACAGGGCGCACAGGCGGATGTTATTGCATCCAGCAGCGAAAGCTTTAGCTTAAAATCCGACCAGGGTGAGTTGTCTGAGTACAAGGTAACAGCCAGTCAGGTGATTGGTGTTCGCGTGATCAAAGACGAACACATTGCCATTAGTTATTCAGAGTCCTTAGAGCCTGAAAATTTGTCGCAGATGGTGAATCAAGCACTCACCAATGCCAGCTTTACCAAGAAAGACCCGTACCAGAAAATTCGTTCTGAAGGGTTAATCTTGCGTACTGAGTACCCGGAAATATTCCAACAAGACAGTGCAACACCCGAGCAAAAAATTGAGCTGGCGTTGTCGTTAGAAAGCCGTATTCGTGAAAAACCATTGGCGAAATCTGCCCCTTATAACGGTTACAGCGAAAACAGCGCCACCGTATTGCTTGGCAATACACTCGGTACACGCTGCTCGCATCAAGAGCGCACATTCAGTTGCTATACCGCTGCCTTGATCGATCACAATGACAAACAAGCTATGCATGTAGCGGCGTCTATCGCGCGTACTTTTGACGGATTATCGCCTGACAAAATCATCAACGATGCCTATGAAATGGCAGACGCCTTGCTGGAAGGTGAGCCCATCGCAACAGGTCAATACTCGGTCATTTTCGAGCAAGACTCCCTGAACGATGTACTCGGCGCATTTGGTAGCTGTTTCTCAGGCGAGTCCGCCAAACGAGGCACTAACCCATGGCGCGATAAAGTTGGCGAGCAAGTGATGAGTCCTTTGCTGACATTCAAAGATGTCGCTTACATGCCAGGGGGCTTTTCCATCAAAGCGTTTGATGGCGAAGGTTTCGCAACCGCCGACACACCGCTAATTGAAAATGGGACATTGGTTGGCTTATTGCACAATTCAGCCACTTCCGCACATTTCGGCGTTGCACACACAGCTAACGCAGGCCGTTCAGCAAAAGGTACCCTGAGTGTGTCATCACGTCACGATGTCATTTCAGCAGGCACGAGCAGCGAAGCTGAAGTCACCGCGGGTGAATATCTCGAATTGGTTGAACTGCAAGGTGTCCATTCAGGTGCAGATTCTATCAGCGGTGAGTTCTCCTTTGGAGCAAGCGGCTTCCTCTGCCGAGATGGTAAGCGTCTGAAACCGGTTCGTGGCATCACCGTGGCCGGTAACTTCTACACCATGATCAAAGAAGTCGAAGCCGTAGGTAGCACCGTGATGCCAAATTATGACGGTTGTTTTTTTGCGCCACTGATTCGCTTTGCGCGATTGAACATCGCCGGTAAGTAACTTTTTTAGCCTGAAACTTGTCAAGAGCCCTAAGCAGGGCTCGTTTCTTTGTATGTTTTTTCAAGGATGTTCTATTTCAACTGCTATTCCTTAGTCGCTTTTTTTAATAAGAATCAGTTATGCCTTCATCAAAATTCATACTCGAAACCAAACGTTTGACGCTGCGCCGTCTAAACGATAAAGACGCACCGTTTATTCATCGCCTTTACAATACCGAAGGGTTTCTGAGTTTTGTGGGTGATAAGAACATTGGAAGCGTTATAGATGCAGCCGTTTATCTTCGTGCATCACTCATGCCTATGTATACGCATGCCCATATGGGGTTGTTTGCCGTCGAGGAAAAACAAAGCGGTCTACCGATCGGTATCTGTGGATTGATCAAAAGAGATTCATTAGATGACATCGACTTGGGGTATGGATTCTTCCCTGAGTACGAAGGGAAAGGCTATGCGGCAGAAGCGGCACAAGCAATGATTGAATTGGCAACAAACACCCTCAAGCTCTCAAAAATTGTCGCCATTACGCACCCTCACAATGTTCGCAGTTTGGCGCTGTTAGGACGATTAGGCTTTGTGCTTGAGTCTGGAATAGAACCCGCGCCAGAGCTCGTCTTGCTCAAGCGCGATCTATAGAAATAGTTACAGCAACATATCGTCTTCGATAGGAATAAAACGGTCAACGCTGTTTACCAGTGAATTGGCAGTTAGAGTCGGTACGCCAAACACCACCGCCTCTTTACCATACCCTTCCCGTACTCTGTCCATCAAAACATCAAAGTCACCATCGCCAGACAACAACACCACCATGTCGACTTTTGGTGCAGCTTCCATCACATCAATAGCAATCCCAACATCCCAATCACCTTTGCTGCTTCCATCACTACGCTGAATAAACGGCTTAAGTTTGACCTCAAAGCCAATGTGACGCAGAGCATCTTGAAACTTAATTTGCTGGTCATCGTCACGGTTAATGGCATACGCCGTTGCTGATACAACTTCCCCCATGTGAGCGAGGTTTTTCCACAACAAACGATAGTTAAACTGGCGACCATATGCTTGTCGGGTTGTGTAATACACATTTTGCACATCAACAAAAACAGCAATTTTTTTCAAAGGATTACCTTATCGACGAATAAACAGAAAGACAGATGAGAGCGAGCCAAAGCATAACACAATAGCCCTTTATGCTTTATCAGCGATGCGCAAAAACGCTTCTTTTAATGGATCACTTTTCAACACACGCCCATGGCCTAACCCTTCCGTTGCCACTAGCGACACATGCGAAAATTCCGTCGCCAATTCTGACACCGAAAACGGAGCGAACTTGTCCCCTCTGTCGTGAACGATAGTGATTGGAGATTGGCGTTGGGCGAGTTTTTCAAATGGATCGATACTCTCAATCGTCGTGTTATAGCGCTTACCCACATCTTCCACGACTGCGTGAAACAGCTTCATTGAATAACCCGAGGCTTCAACGGTACCAAATAAGTTTTCCCAATATTTCAGCACAGGAGCAACAAGAATGATGGGCTTGCCATGAAGGCAAACATGGTCACTTTCAAGCAAGGTCGCGCCGCCCATAGAGTGCGCGATAACACCTTCAATCTCATCTTGATGTATCAATATGCCGTCTAGCGCGTTAAGAAACGCGGGGATACTACCCTCTTTTCCTTCACTTTTACCGTGGCCGGGATGGTCGTAAGCCAGCGCCGTATAACCCGCCTGAGCAATGTGTTCCATTAACGGAAAAAATTGGTTTGCTGACCCTGACCAACCATGGGTCAACAGCCAAACAGGGCCACTCCCCAACTGGTAAGTCATCATTTTCCCTTCCGACGTATCGACCGCTTTGATGACCATACTTGTCGGTGCCGCGTTATTCTCTTTTCCTTTCGCTGGCGTCAGGAAAATCCGTCGAGCCGTTTTCAACGCATGCTTTGGGGCAATGCGATGATGAAGCCGAGATGCGATACTCAACGCACTGCGACGGAAACTAAATCGCTTATTTTTACCGAAGTAGATTTTGCTGCTCATTTCACATCCTTTTATTTTTAGTACGGTCGTGCTTTTATGTTGGAATAAAAAAACAGACCGACTTAAAGACTGCTTTACTCATTGATGAAAATTAAATTAATTCGTGAGTTTACGTGTGCGAGCGAACAATTCATCAATGCCCGTCCAAAATTTTTGTGCCCCGTTACTTTCCAGACCCAAGGTCCTAAACAAATGGCTACTCAGGTATAGCCCATACAACTCATACACTGTTTGCCAGCAATCCATATCGTCATGAAACTCACCCAGTTCTATGCCTCGTTCAAACTGAATGTGAAGGTAGTGAAGCCATTTCTTGATGGTCGCCTCCAGCACTTTCTGCATAGGATCATCGTCCGTGTGGCTTTCACGCCACGCATCAAGAAACATACAACTACCTTGAAACGAACTGTTCCATGTCAGCCAGTTATCCAGCATGTGGCGAATTTTTGCTTCTATGGACACATGCAAGGCTTCTCTACAGGGTGCGATCACTCGCTCTGCGAATCGCTCTCCGGCATAAGCCACAACGGCTGCTTGTAGGTTACTGCGTGAATTAAAGTGCGCAAACAATCCACTTTTCGACATACCCACGCGTTTTGCTAGCTCGCCAATGGTTAGGCTTTCCAACCCTTCCTGACTCGCCATTTCAAATGCAATAGATAATATCTGCTCTCTGGTCTGACTCTTTTTGCTCATGAGTAACTTCTGTCCTGCGTTATTTCATTAATAGCACGAACGTTCGATTTATCAATCTTAGTTTTTCTGGTCAGAGTTGTGCCAGCTCACCTGGAGCCATTTTTTGGTCAAGATGCAATGCCTTAAGCCCATCAAATATACACTCAATGTTAACTTGGATAATTGTGCGGCTGATCCAATTATACCTGGAATCTCAAATAGATCTCGATGCAAAAATGATATGTTTCCCATGCGTGAGACTGCCTAAATATCAAGACAAATTGAAAATTACTCTGATGCTAGCATTCTCAATGTTGATCTCTTTAAAAAGCGACCACTCATAGGCAAAACACACAATGGTTAATTTTGTTTGGAAAACATCCGTGATATTTCTCATCCTGATTTCGCTGTCAGGCTGTAACGAAGATTTTTGGCTCAACTACCAATTGAGCAAAGAAATTGCCAAGCATAATTTTACCGGTGACCCCGCGGAGGGACGAACGCTTCCGCATATTTCAGAACCGTTACCACAACTCGGAAAAGCGCTCTTTTTTAGCAAAGCGCTTGGTGGAGACAAAGATACGGCCTGCGTGTCATGCCACTATCCCACATTAGGAGGTGCTGATGGGCTCGCACTTCCCATTGGTGTAGGTGCTGAAGAGCCAGACGTTCTTGGCCCAGGTAGACGTCACAGCAGCTCTTCAGAGCACTATGACGGCGGTCCAACAGTGCCACGCAACTCGCCTACTGTTTTCAATATGGGTCTTTGGGATCGTTCAATATTTCACGACGGTCGAATCGAGAGCCTATTTCCTGTTCCAGGGCAAAATGGCGCCATAGGAGGGATTGCTACGCCAGACGTTTCTTTGGGCATGGCCGACCCAGATGCTGGTATCAACCTGACCGTTGCCCAAACACGTTTTCCTGTCACCTCAAAAGAAGAGATGCGCGGGTTTGAGTTTGAATCTGATGGAACCAATGCTGATGTGCGAAATCATCTCGCCAACCGCTTACAGGGTGCATCGGGATTCGAACACGAGTTAGACGAGAATCGATGGTTAGACGAATTTCGCGACGTGTTCAACCAACCAGATACCGACGCCGAAAGCTTGATCACCTACGGCAATATCGCACTGGCGCTGGGCGAATATGAGCGCTCAATGGTGTTTACCAACACTCCTTGGAAGCAATATGTGCAGGGCGATATGGCCGCACTATCAAAAAATGCAAAAAAAGGTGCGCTGCTGTTTTTTAATGAGCCTCAACAAGGTGGTGCTGGATGTGTGAATTGCCACTCAGGGGACAATTTTACTGATGAGGATTTCCACGTTATCGCAATGCCTCAAATTGGCCGAGGTAAAGAAGACAGCACAATGGATCAAGGCCGATGGTATGTCACTGGCGCAGATAATGATCGCTATGCATTTCGGACACCATCACTCCTCAACGTGACAAAAACTTCGCCTTGGGGCCATGCTGGCGCTTATTCTTCACTTAAACAGGTTATTTTGCATCACGCCAATCCGCAGCAGGCTATTACGCAATTCAATTACAGCGAACTGGACCAAGATATTCAGGCCTCAATGTTACTGACAAACACACGCCCCGCGTTGAAGCAACTGCAAACGTTACGCAGTGAAGGCCAGTCCAAACTGCCGCGTATCTCATTAAGCGATAAAGAAGTCCTCCTACTTATAGCGTTTGTCGAATCGCTCACCGATCCTTGTGTGGAAGACAGAGAATGCCTCTCACCATGGATCGCTACGGGTAACGGTCCAGATGGTCTAACACTTCATGCAATCAATAAAAATGGCGATCCGTTGTAAGAAAACAGCGTAGATTAAAGAGTGCAACAAGACTCAAAAACAGCCTGCAGGGAGCATGATATGGACTTACAATCGAATTTTAGAATGATGGCGCGATACAATCAGCGCATCAATGCGAACCTTTTACGTGTTTGCCGCCAACTCAGCGACGAGCAGTTGAATCAAGATGCCCACGCCTTTTTCCCGAGTGTGCTTGATCACTGGAATCACATTATGTTTGGCGACCTCATCATGCTTCAGCGCCTAGCAGCCAATCACGTTGCTGGCTTGGATGAGTCATCATTAGATGGCATGCCCATTTCTCGTGCCATCAACGATACTTTCGCGCCAAGCCTTGATGAATTTATGCCACTTAGAGTAAAACTGGACGTCATCATTTTGTCGATGGTTGAACACCTGACTGAAGATGTCACTTCTAAACCATTTACTTACACAAACACTGAAGGAAAGAGCCTCACTAAATTCGTGGGAGAATACTGCCAACACCTCTTCAACCACCAAACTCACCATCGTGGGCAACTCACTTGTTTATTGAGCCAATTAGGGTTGGATTATGGCTGCATGGATTTACCCATTGTTGTACCAGAGGGTGGCGCTGTTTGAATTAGAGATATCGATAGCTGACCTACTATAGGGCATTAAAAGCCTAGATCTCCTCCACATTCTTGCCCGGTTTTGCATAGCGAAGTCGGGCAAGACGGTTGGTGACGTGATAGCTGTCTAACCCTGATATCGCCACCGTTTCCAACGCTTCAATGTCAATATAACCATCCTCTGAAATCGCTTCTTCATCGACAATGACTTGCACGATTTCACCAATGATCAACACCGTTCCATTGATGGCCAACGTTTGGGTTTCACGGACTTCTAAGGCAAATTTCACGCGGCTTTCTGCAACATAAGGCGCTGCAATTCCATCTACCCACTCTGGCGTTAATCCCGATTCCTCGAATTCAGATACGTCAGCGGGATAACGTGCAGAAGTCTGATGCGCCTGCTTCCATACATCGACACATACTTGGTTAATGGTATACACACCCGAAGCTTGAATGTTTTCCAACGTGTCACGAGTGACTGTGTGGGGCCGACAGATCATGCCCACTAGCGGGGGATTGGCGCCGATGTGGAAAACAGAACTAATAATCGAAAGATTGTGATTGCCCTTGGCATCTGTAGTCCCGATCAAATTAGCGCTCTTAAAACCGGAAAGACTGTTTATAAATTTAGCGCGATAACGGTCATCCATCGCGTCGAGTTCTGTTGTGTTGAAATTCATGATCTTTTCATTTTATTGTCAGTGTATGGACCAATACAGCGTAACGTTCTTTTTCGATCATCGTGATGAATCGCAAATTTTAGAATTACCAAACAAAAAAAACAAGTTAGGATAGCCGAAAAAGCACTGTAGCTATTTGTAGAGACCAGGAAAAACATGAGCGGAATAAAGGAATTTCTAAGCCGTACATTTAAAGACAGCGTGAACGTGGCGACCACTCTGTACAAGGTCATGATCCCGACCATTATTTTTGTAAAGATTTTTGAAGAAATGGGCGGCGTTGAGTGGTTTTCAGATTTCATCGCGCCGCTCATGCAGTTGGTTGGTCTTCCCAGTGAAATGGGGTTGGTTTGGGCCACCGCGATGTTCATTAACATCTATTCTTCTTTGGTCATATTGGTCAACCTTGACGTACCCATGACAGTGGCTCAAGCGTCAATTCTAAGCTGTATGATTTTGCTAGCACACTCCATGCCGATTGAAGTGAGCTTAGCGAAAAAGTCAGGCGTCTCAGTGTGGTGGGCCATTGTCAGCCGCGTCGGCGGTGCTTTGCTCTTTGCATGGATATTACAACTGATTTACAGCACAACAGGTTCATTGCAAGATCCCGCACAAATCATCTGGCAAACTTCAGTCTCTGGCGACATCCCCCTCACCGACTGGGCGCTTAATCAAGTGCAAAATCTTGGCATTGTATTCGTTATTATTCTTGCCCTTATTCTGATGTTAAACCTGTTGAAAGTGCTCGGTATCGAACGCTTAATTGCCAAAGCACTTAGCCCGTTTTTACGATTACTTGGTATTAGCCAAGAAGCCACTAACCTGACGTTAATTGGCATTACGTTGGGTCTGTCTTATGGTGGTGGTTTATTAGTCAATGAAGCAAGAAAAGGCCATATTCCGCCTCGTGATGTTTTCACTGCCATTACCCTGTTGGGACTGCTTCATAGCTTGATAGAAGATACCATTCTCATGCTGGTGATCGGCGCGGATTTCAACACCATTTTCTGGGGAAGGCTCATTTTTGTCTTGGTGATCGTTGGAACAATTTCACGCCTGATTAGACTGGTTGATGGCAAACGCTACGAACGGTTGTTCTACCGCTCTGTTGCTATTTAGATTACAGCAGTAAGTTCGGATATACGCGTTTAGCCTAGATACCAAGCGCGTATATTTTCCTTCAGGCTCTTTTCTCTACCTTCAAATCTCCATCCCATCACGTCCAATCTCCACCCAATTCGGTACGCCATTCTCCATCAACCACCGATCGAGATCGTGACCAATATGTGTGATGATCAATTCCTTGGGCTTAAGCTTTTCTTGGATCAGGCGAGCAATATCTAAATTTCCATGATTCCCAGCTTCACTGTTAGGCGGGAAACTGCAATCAAGCACGATAGCGTCTATTGGCTGCCGCTCTAGAAGGAAATCTAAGGTTTGTGCAGAAAGACCATCTGTATCAGTCAGGTAGGCAAAACTCATGATCCCATACTCAAACAGAAAGCCCATTGTGGGACGCGAGTGCTTCATCGCGAGCGGGGTGATCTTGAGCCTGTTTATATTAAAAGATTCCCCATGATCCAACGTGGGTTTAAAACTCAAGCAACCTGGATGCTTGAGCAGATCTGCGCAGCCTTGCGGGTCATCAGGACACCAAACCGGAATAGGTGACGTATTGCCCCAACGAAGATGAAACAAACCCTGAACATGATCGACATGAAAATGCGTCAACAGAAATCCATAATACGTGCCAGCCGCAAAACGTGAATGCAGGTCCATCAAGCCTGCATCAATCAGCAGTCTCTCTTGTGCACCGCCCCTTCCCCATTCAAGCATCGCTGAGCAAGGTTTTCTTTCAAACGCAGCTTGAGATCTCGCCCTTTCGCAAGCAATACATTCACAACCATACAACGGTACGCCACCCGCAGCACCCGTTCCCAATAACGTCAATCTGAGCATCTTTCATTCCCTAGCAGACAAAATAGCGGGGCTAGCCCAGTTCAAACAATGATCTCTACCTCAACAACCTCAACATGCAGGATTCATCGTGACTCCCGAAAGGCGAGTTTGTTGGTTGCTTGGATATACCGCCAGTGCTTGGACAATATAGCTGTGATTTGAATAGAGAATGCACACAATGGATATAGTTCGCCGAGTTCAGCCCAACGCTCTAATGGCGAGTCATTTACCGCAGCATCGCGACAATATATCACCCGTACATGCAAAGTGAGAGTTAGGTCAGTGTACTGATTCCTATTCATAACTGTAGTGGCTATTCGTCAAATTTTTTAACAATTACCATTGAATATTTCGGGGAAAAAGTAGTCAAATCACGTGGGGATAGAGGAGCGATATAAGGCAGGTTAGTCAGTGAAGAGACGGTTAATTGCAGCATACCCAAGAAAGAAAACGTTGAGCATGCTGCTAAACAGGCAAGAAAACAGCGTTAATAGCTCACTCTAATTTCAACTTCATAAGGCGTATTGAGCAAAACAGATTCGCCACTGCTCGAAACGGTTTCACACGCCAATACCTCACCAGAAAACATCGTTTTTTCATTTTCAATCATGTCTTTCCAAATATGATCCAGATTCAGGATGCGAGCATCACTAAATCCATCAAACTCAAGTCGAATACAACCTTGCCAGTCGTTACCGCTACCTGATTTTTCGTACTCAGCGCCTACACCCGTCACCGACCGTTTAGACATCACAGCAACAGCAAATTCGGCAACTTCTTTTTCTTTCCATGTTTCCATCTTGGATGCCTCTCATATTTACCTGACACAATTTGATATATGACAAAATTATAGACACTAATTTGCATATCGCTTATTGGCTACAGGTAAAAAAGGAATACATCATTTGCTTTGCCACCATGTCAGTAAATGCAACAGAGCAAAGAGGCCATGACCGTATATATAAGCTTCAATAGCCCCAACAGCGGTTTTATGAATAGAGAGAAAATCGGGAGCGATAGCACTGCCAAAAGTGAAGAACCCAAACCACAGCGTTCCGGTAAATACAGCCAACAGCAAGGCTAGCAACCCTAGCCCTTCTACTGTTGCGGCTAATCCGCCAGCCCGAGGCTCAGGCAAGTGCCATTTAAACAACGAGCCAATATCTTCCTTGATGGACTTGAAATCCCCGCTCACCCAAGGATATAAATCAGCCATCGAACGGCGATTCAGAACAATAATGAAAAATAACGTCGCCACCACCAGCAACCCTAACCCGCCATACATATGCGATTTGTCTATCCAAGTGAGCTGCACTTCTGTGGTATCCGCATGAACGTGCATGCCAAAGGACGTACCTAACTGAAACAATACCCAGGTCATGGTTAGCATATGCAGCCATTTCTCTGATTTGGGTAACTGAGAAAACAAAAAGGAGAGTCCTTTTAGGGTTTTGCCGCCAACATGATGAGTCATCAATTTATCTACGCCATAAAAAGCCTGAACGAAGTATATGAACGAAGACTAATCGATGAAGTCATGCTTACGAGACAGGCCGACAGTTAAGACAGGAATTAAAAATCGGCAGACTGGCTGCCGATTTTGTATTTACTACATACTTGCTTGATTACATACCGCTTAGATTATCAAACGTTGTAATGAAGCCAAGCGATACGCTAAGTATCACTGCCCTGCATTCATGGCTTTCAATTTATCACCCACTGGGCCTGAAAAATTGTAACCATCGTGCTGGTCCCAGTTGATTGACCATGTCATCACACCACCAAAATTCGGGTAGTTAAATGCTGGAACCACAGTGCCACAACTTGTGCCCTTGGTGACACAATCGAGCGCATCAAGAATGTTACGTGTCGGTGCTTGACCTGAGTTGGCAGAGCTTGGCCCAGACGGCAAACCAATCGCAACTTGATCGTCTCTAAGCGGTGCAAACATAGTGCCATTTGCGAGCTCAAACCCTTCGATCAGCATTTTTGATTGGGCAACCATCATGTCTACCGAACCTTCTGGCGCTGCACCCGCAAGGTAAGGGTTTGGCATGCCACCATTGTTATAAAGCTGGACATGCAGTAAATCGAGCGTATCACGCAACTCATCAATTAGTGGAATATACGCGCCCCAGATCCCTGTGTATGCAACCATACCACCTTGAACATAAGGATGTTCTGGTGCCATGGTAAGATACATATCACCGCCCATGTTCACTTCAATCTGCTTCAAGGCACGAGGTAAGCGCGCCTGAATTTGCGAACCGTGAAGCAAATTAGACCCGCTTTCAAGGTCGATATCTAAACCGTCGAAGCCCCATTCTTTAATGATTTCTGTCAGGCTAGAAACAAACGCAGCTTCATCAGTATCATTGTTCAGTGTGATTGTGCCTTCAGCACCACCCAAAGACAGAACAAACACTTTGCCCTTAGCTTGCAATGCGGCCATTTCTTGCTTGAACACCTGTGGGTCAAGCGGCGCACAACTGCTGCGAATATCACCGTTATAAAGGTTGAAGTGAACCGTACCATCACTGTTGCGATCGTTTTCTGCAAAGGCAATATCAATGATATCCCACGCTTCAGACATTTCACTAAGCTTCAACGGGCAACCTGCGCCGTTCACAAAGTTGTGCCAGTAACCAATCAATTTGTGTTTGACCGCTGACTGTTCGAACACTTTCACAGTAACACCCGAAGTTGCCGCCGTTAAACCGTTACTGTCAGTTGCTAGTGCAGAGACCGTAAAGCTTCCAGCGGCGCCCGGAGTCCAATTAGCGCTGTATGGCGCATTCGAATCAGAAGCAACAATCAAACCATCAACGATGAAATCAACCTTTGATACGCTGCCGTTCAATGCACTGGCTTCTGCCGTCAGTGCGACGGTTTTGCCCAGGCCGACTGTCGTGCCAGCAGACGGTGACGTGAGACTCGCCACCAGCGGTTGGTCACTCACATTAACCAGCACACCTGCATTTCCCGTGTTGCCTTCGTTGTCGGTCGCAACCGCACTTAGGCTGATTTCACCCATGCCTTGCGCCAACCAATTAACACGGTAAGGCGCAGTGGCATCGACACCAAGACTTTGTCCCGCCGCAAAAAACTCTACGCCATCTACGCTGCCATCTGCATCCGTTGCATCAACAGCAATGACTATCGGCTCCCCAGCTAGCAACGTAGCGTTGTCCGAAGGCGTGGTAAATGTGACAGTGGGCCCAATGGCACAGATACCCAGCTCTGTCCAAGCATCGGTCCAATACTCACCGTTTTTCGGTTCGTATGCCCAGGCCGAACTCGATGAGCACCAACCGCCCACATCACATTGATATTTGTAGTTACCGTTTTGTACGATGTCACCAGCCCCGTAAGGTGTACCGGCTTTATAAGTCGGCACGCCAGCACAACCACCACCAACACTTTCACCCGCCACACTGACGGAAACTTCACCCGTCCAAGCAGAAAGATCATCTTGATCCGTCGCTTTAGCATTAAAGGTATGGCTGCCTTCTGTTGCAGGCCAGCTAACTTCAAATGGTTCCGTGTTATCAGTACCGACCAACTGGTTATCGACATAGAAATCAACACGCGCAATTGGACCGTCAGCATCAGAGGCAAGCACTTGCAGCGGCACATTATCACCCACTTTGATTTGTGATGTGCTGGTTGGATTCGTTAACTGTGCACTTGGCGGGAATCCGAAATCTGGCGGAACAACCGTGACTGAAACGCTCTGCTCACTGGACGCACCTTCGTTATCCGTCACCACTGCGCTGATGGTGTATTGTCCCTCTGTCGCCGTCCAGCTCAAGGTATACGGCGTAGCATTAACGACACCAAGGCTTAAGCCATTGGCGAAAAATTCGACATCGCTAACCGAGCCATCACTGTCCGATGCGGAGGCAGAAAGAGAAAGCGTATCGCCGTCAGTAAACTGGGTATTGTTAAGAGGTGACGTAACGGAGACAACAGGGGGCACATTTCCGCCTGATACGCATTGCCCGAGGGATTCCCATTCTTGCCATGGACCGGAATTCTCCGCAGGGTTCTTCCCAGATGTCCACCATTTGGCTTTAAACGCTTCACCTTGAAAAGCAACTTGGTTACCGCCGTTATAAACCGCGGAGGTTTCCCACGTAGGCAAAGCAGTACAATCTACCGCCCATGCAGGAAGCGCGGTAGCAATACTCAAGGCAATTGCAGAGTACATTATTGGTTTGTGCATGATGAATTTCCTTATCCGATAACAATCCCAATCAAAATACGTATTCAGTCATTCTTGCTGGTTAAAATCGTCAATCGCTGAGTCAGAGATTTTACTAATAGAATAACTACTTACTGCAATCTCTCCCTTGATGTTGACGATTTTCCCCGCGCAAGTTTATGACCGCTTACTGAATAAGATGGGTATAAAATACAGAGGACTCTCACTTTATTCTTGTCATGAAATATCCCATAACCATCATGGTTAATTAGCCCACTACACTCCAAGCGCTATGCGTATTTTTTGTTCACAATTGCTACACTGCATCAAAGCCAGCAAGCAACGTTTCGGTTTCCCTCAAGCAAAAATCAGACATCATCACTGTTTTATTGCCGCAAAGTCTCATTGAATACACTGATGGCAATGCGTTTTTTGCGTTATCAACTTAATAGGGAAAGATTTCATCACCTTGAGACGACTGCAAAAGGACGCAGAATAATGAAGATAAGAAAGGTATTTTTGCAGGGCATTGCGATTTGTTTAGTTTGGATGACGATGCTCACCCATTCATTAGCGGCGACTGAACCACCAGCAGTGTGGCGTTTTGGTCTCGAAGAAATTGAAGGCTCGGTGCAGGATATCTATGCGCAGGCGTTCAAGAAAAAAGTCGAAGACAAATCTCAAGGCGAGGTTGCTGTTGATATATATTCCTACGGTATGCTCGGCGAATCAGAAGACCTTACTGCACTCACTGCCATTGGTACCTTGCAACTGACCCATGCTTCGATGGGTATCATCGGAGCCCAAGTGCCAGAAATGCAAGTGTTCACGATTCCTTACCTTTTCTCTGCCGACGACGAACTCAATCAACGAGTGCTTTCCTCTAACCCCACGCTTTATGAGATTTTGGGCAATGCATTGATTGACCAAGACCTGCGATTAATGACGATCTATCTCGAAGGTGACATGGTGTGGTCCACCAATAAACTCATTCGAAAGCCACGGGATTTTAACCAATTTAAAATGCGAGTGATGAACTCGTCATTGGTGATAGAAACCTTCAAACTTTTTGGCGCACAAGCGTTACCTCTTCCTTATTCGCAAGTGTACGGCTCACTACAAGCCCGCATTATCGATGGACAAAGCAATCCAATATTTTCAATTGAAGAAATGAAGTTCTACGAAGTCACCGAATACCTTATTTGGTCCGGACAACAAAAATTCACCACCTCCGTACTCGCCAATCAAGCGTGGTACTTAACCCTGTCCTCCGCGCATAAACGCATTCTCAGCGAAACAATAGAAGAGCTCTCGCCCTATATATTCGAGCAACAAACCAAGCTGAACAAAGCACAGCTGAAGACCATCAAAGAATCCAAGCCCAGCATGACCATGGTCACGCTCACTAAACGCGAAAAAGCCGCATTCAAGAAAGCCTCTGATCCCATTAGGAAACAGTATATTGAGAACGCAGGCGAAGCGGGAAAACGTTTATTGGAAGCATTAGAAGCAGATTTCAACAACGTTAAGTAAATCCAAATTTTTTATTTAGCAACTCTTGGGACAATTAGCGTTTTATATATATTCAGCAATATAGGAATAGAATACCATCAATAATCGCTAGAACATTTTAGGATACGTGCCGTTGAAACTCGCGATAAACGTCTTTCTCACCATTCTGATCATGCTTAGCCCAAGCACTGCTTTGGCATTTAACAAGAAAAGCACACAGTTCGTCGATACCATTAAACTTCATGGCTATATTGATGGATATGGCAATGTAAGAGTGAAGAACGCCAAAATCACAGAACTGCCCGATCCTTTGGATGTGAAAGGTTTTCTCGATATCCAAGGCAGCGATATTACCCGTTTGCCCAAGGAACTGAAGGTTGCGGGTTACTTGAACGCATCACATTCCAAACTCACACGCGTGCCAAAAGTCGATGTGGGTGGATACATGAATTTGACTGGCACAAAGGTCACGTCGCTGCCCAGAGGCTTGAACGTCAAAGGCGATTTGAGCTTGGTTAATACACCTATTAAAGCGTTACCACGAAAGCTCAATGTTGAGGGAAATCTTTATCTCGCCAATACAGGTATCACCGCACTGCCACCCGATTTACGCGTGGGTGGAAACCTGTATTTAAGAGGAACAAAAATTAAAACCGTCCCCGAAACCGTGCGAGTCGGCGGAAAAGTCTATCGCTAAGTGAGTAAATGGATAGATCGTCAGGTGAGAGTAAAGCAGATAACCCAAGGCTAACATCACGCCGCTTTCCGCGATTCACGAAATTGTGCCAGCTGAACAGAATGAAGCTTTCGGCGCAACGAGATACCATAGCGATACACTTTACGCCCTTGACGAGTGATCGCCCCTTTGTGTTTGATGACAACGAAAAAGGTCGGCATAGAATTTACCCGTAACTCACAGGGGCCTTCTTCGAGTTTCCATTCAGATACAAACCCGATGCCCTTTTCAGAAATATCGGTTATCACTATACTCACGCGCGGCAAGAACTTATGCGCCCATAGCAGCTGCCCTTTCACACGTGGGTTACACCTAAATCGTCGCCAGCGGCGTACTTCCTTCATCCGTAAATCCATCAGTTGCATATTAACCAATGGCATATTATCAGTGCGAGGTTTTACATTTCCGCCCCAAATTCGAGACAAGACCAGAATTCATCGAATTGATAACTCATAGAGTTCCAATGGCAAGCCATCTGGATCGCTAAAAAACGTGAAACGCGCTCGCGTATATGGGTCAATGCGGATCGGCTCGCATTCGATCTTGTTTTGCTGGAGGTGCTGAATGACCAGGTCAATGTCTTCGCACTGAAACGCCAAATGGCGAAGACCTTGCGCTTCTGGGTATGACGGTCTCTCTGGGCTTTGTGGAAACGAAAACAGTTCTAACTGCCGACCATCGGGCAATACGACATCCACCTTCCAAGAATCTCTTTCGGCGCGATAGTTTTCTGCTTCCAACCTAAAACCCAGCACATCAACGTAGAAATACTTTGAGCGCGTAATGTCACTAACAATCAGCGCCACATGGTGCACCCCAGAAATCATACTCATCACTCTTCTCTCTTCTTTGGGTTTTGCTTTGCTTTTATAGACAATTTACAGAACTTGCCAATTTGTGGTGGAATTTACCAAGCAAAAATCAGCATCCAATCCTCACGGGCATAACTCATTGATTTATTGATGCTATAAATCTGGCATCCAAATTGCTGTGCTATTCCGTATATCATATTTCAAGTGACACAATGCTCGACTTGAATCACAGGGAAT
Source organism: Enterovibrio sp. FF113 (assembly GCF_041439165.1). NCBI lineage: Bacteria > Pseudomonadati > Pseudomonadota > Gammaproteobacteria > Vibrionales > Vibrionaceae > Enterovibrio > Enterovibrio sp. FF113. The sequence continues at coordinate 234,327 of NZ_JBGONO010000001.1, forward strand.
TTCAGCATGTCAGTACCAAATCGAAAGCACCAGTATGTGTTAGGCCTAACCATTTTTACCTTTGGACTTGTTGCCGGTATCGCGGTTATTTCACGAATTTTCTAGCTATAAGTCATCGACAGTCTGTCTACACTAAACCATTGTGGTCGCCAACAGAGTCTCGAACCTCCACTCTGTTACCGTCACTATGTACATTATTATCTTCCAGCGCTAAGGTGATGAAATAACGTTGCTTAGTGCCAAGGAAGCCTAAATGTCTACGATTGATTTCAGCAAGAAAATCAGCTTCGCTCGCCCCCACCCCTATGGGAGTAACCTACAAAGGGCGTTTGAAAGCGATCGTGGACGCATCATTAACTCTGCACCCATTCGACGATTGCAGCAAAAAACACAAGTCTTCCCACTCGAGCGCAATTCCGCGGTACGAAGCCGTCTGACGCATTCCATGGAAGTCCAGCAGGTTGGCCGCTTTATCGTGCATACCATCTACGACCAACTGGATGAAAACCAAAAACAGCAATATGGTTTATCAGACCTTGAACGAGCAATTGAATCCTTGGTGGAAATTGCCTGCTTGATGCATGACATGGGAAACCCACCGTTTGGGCACTGCGGCGAAGATGCCATTAACCGCTGGTTTACTCAAAACTTGACCGAGCTTAAACCCATGTCGGGCTTAATGACGAAGCTGCCCATCGCATTGATTGAACCCATTATCCATGAGCTTTGCCATTTCGACGGCAATGCGCAAGCCATTAGGTTGGTTCACTCCCTTCACCGTTTTAACCTCACTTACAGCCAAGCCGCCGCCGTGTTGAAATACACACGCCCAGCGACGGAAACAAAACAAGACGTGCCAGCGTGCAAAAGCTATCTCACCAAGAAAGTCGGTTACTACGCGACGGAATCGCGCTACGTAGAAGACATGATGCGCGAACTCGACATGGAAAAATACTGTCGTCATCCGCTTAGCTATATCATGGAAGCCGCCGATGACATTTCTTACTGCATGGCTGACTTAGAAGATGCGGTAGAAAAACGCATTCTGTCGCTCGAAGCGTTAACCGGACACCTTAAAAGCACCTATCAAACGCTCGAACCACAGAATCGCCCGATCAAAAACAACCAAACCTTCGACGAGCTTTTAGATTGGGTATACAACGACGCTCAAGTGGACGAAATCAGCAAAACTCATAAGTTCTTTATCAAACTGCGCGTGGTGATGGTTCACCCTTTAGTGAATCATGCCGCAAAGCAATTTACCGACCACATTGGCACGGTTTTCACGGGCGAATTTAACCGTGCTTTGATTGAAGACAACAGCCAATTTCATGCCATCACGCAAACCTTCAAGCAGGTTGCGATCAATCACGTATTTAATGACCCTGAAGTGGAAACACTAGAGCTACAGGGTTATAAAATTATTGGCGGCTTGCTCGATCAATATCGTCCGTTGCTAGACTTGCCATTAGACGATTTTAAGAAAATTGTCGACGGTGATGGACGCTATTTTCCGGTAGAACGCAGATTGTTTAATAAGCTTTCTGGTAAACATGTTGCAGCATACAGTTTGGCATTGAAAGAAGAGATGACGGCTGAGAGCACATCGCTGTGGGAATTCTATCTACGCTGTCGACTACTGCAAGATTACATCAGTGGAATGACCGATCAATTTGCGTTCGACGAATACAAGTCTTTGATGGTAAGCGGATAAAAGCGACTGATAATTAGCTGCTCCTGTTCAAATCACCATTACGATTTGGTGTTTTGATCCTCAAAGCAGATGGGAGGGATACCCATATCCACGGAGGAACACCTCCACACACTTGTTGATGTAACTGCGACGCGTTGTTTCATCTTCACCTGCGTCAAAACCAAAAAAGCCCCAGTAAACGGGACGGCCATGCAGCATCAGCAAAAGCTGCATCGACGCGGCTTCTGTGTCTTCACAACAAGGCAAGTCACCGTTTTGCACCAATGTGGCTAAATAATCACTGAGCAACGCGATATTACGTTTCGGCCCCTGCTCCAGGAAAATTTTGGCAATCTCAGGGTGTGTATCAGACTGACGGATAGTGTTCTGGAATGTATGCCTCGCCTCTTCACCCAATAGCATGCTCTGAAAAAGCCAACCATATTCGCATAACACTTCATGGACAGGACGTTTATCGTTTTTCAGATCCCAATTCAGCCCAGACGTCATGCACTTGTCGATAATACAGGTTTCAAACAGGTGATCTTTACTGGAAAAGTGCGCGTAGACCGTTTGCTTACTGACTTTCGCATGCTCTGCAATCGCATCCATTGAAATGCCATAGCCCTGCTTTGAAAAGAGCTCGATTGCCGCTTTTAAGATTTGCTTTCTCTTTTGCTCTTTTCGCTGATGAAGATGCGTTGTCATTAATGTTCCTTAAATGAAACGACAGGAGATAAATATAGCAATCAAACTAGACAGTCCAGTTTGATTGCTTTATTTTTGATCAATATGGACTAGACAGTCTAGTCTAAATACTAAACGGATTATGAGTGTTTTGCCATGCCTAGATATGCGTCGACGATTGTTCTTGTTGCATCCCTGTCGCTACTGACGGCGTGCAATAAAGAAACACAAGCTCAGGAAGAAACGCCGCCAGAGAGCGTTCCATCAGTGACGACGCTTTCAGTGGCAATGACTCCCGGATACACCATTAACCGAGAATTCGTGGGAACCGTTCAAGCTGGGCAAAGCGCCAATCTCGGTTTTGAACTCGGCGGAAAAGTGAATGCGCTCATGGTCGATGTGGGTGACACAGTCCAAGCAGGCGATCCACTTATCGTGCTCGATACCCTGCTACTTGATACCGAGTCCCAACAGCTTTCTGCGCAGCTTGAACAACTGGACGCACAACTCGACCTGATCAAAAACAATCTGCAACGCCAACGTCAACTTAAGAAAAAAGGCTTCAGCGCAGATTCAGAAATCGATTCCCTGACCAGCCAACGTGACGCCCTATTGGCCAATATTCGTCAGCTTGATGCGTCACTTGCATCCAGTGCGTTACGCAAAGACAAATCGACTATCTACGCGCCCTACAGCGGAAAAATCAGTCATCGATTCGTGTCCAATGGTGATGTGGTCAGCATGGGTGCACCCACATTAACCTTGTTGGCGGATTCACAAAAAGAAGCACAAATCGGCATCCCCGTTAAAGCGTTGGCCGATATCAATCAGATGACAGATCCAACTATTCGCGTGGGTAGCCAGCAATATCCAGCCAAGTTACTTAACCCTGGCGCAGACATTGATATGCGATCGCGTACCATCACATTGCGCTTTCTGTTGCCTGAAGAAACGTCAGCCATAAACGGCGAACTGGCTTACCTACAATACAATTACCTTTCTCCTGATGAAGGGTTTTGGATGCCGCTCGCAGGCGTTACAGATGGACTTCGCGGCATGTGGAATGTGTACGCTGCGGTTCCGAACGAGAGTGGCAGTCATGAGATAGCACGCCGCTCTGTGCAGGTGCTTCATGCTGACGACAAAAATGCGTACGTTTCGGGGGCAATTGACGACGGTGAACTCGTCGTAATCGAAGGATTACACCGCGTCATTGCTGGCCAACAAGTCCAAGTATTGACGGAGTAAGCATCATGGAAAAGCTGCTCAAAAATACACGACTATTGGTGTTGTTTACTGTGCTAGTTTTGGTCTCAGGGCTATCGGCACTGTCGACATTACCCCGAGCTGAAGATCCGGCCTTGGTCAACCGATGGGCGACAATCACCACCGTTTACCCCGGCGCAAGTGCAGAGCGGGTTGAAGCCCTCGTCACCGAAGAGATCGAACGCTCTCTTCGAGGTTTAGATGACATTAACCTCATCGAATCACAATCTAAACCCGGTATTTCAGTGATCACCGTTGAGCTAAATGATGAAATAATCAACGCTGAACCGGTTTGGTCGAAGATTCGCGATAAGTTAGGCGATGCAACGCCACAGCTTCCTCAAGATGCCTTGGCACCTAATTTTGACAATGACCATTCCAACGCCTTTACCTACATCGTCGCGCTCCAATGGCAAGGTGGCAGTGAACCTGACGCCTTGATCATGGGTCGCTATGCCAGTGAGCTCGCCAAGCGATGGCGAAACCTTTCTGATACGGACTTTGTCGATATCCATGGCCTGCCCGATGAGGAAATTCTGGTCACATTGGATGTCGCCGCGTCAAGCGCATTAGGTCAATCCGCCCTGTCGCTATCCAACGCAATTTCTGGTGCAGACGCAAAAAATGCTGCTGGTGAACTTCACAGTAAAGACGCACGTTTTCAGCTCGAAGTCGCAGGAGCGCTCAATTCTATAGACCGCGTCAAACGCGTTCCCATTGCCATAGATAACAATGGTTTTCTGGTTAGGCTTGAAGATATTGCCACCATAGAAAGAGCCGCGGCATCTCCGCCTGCCCAAATAGCGATTATTGATGGGAAACCCGCGGTACTTGTATCAGCACGCATGCAAAGTGATATTCGTGTAGACCGTTGGACAGCATCAGCAGAGACCATGCTAGACGCTTTTCGCACTGAACTACCCGCCAATATTTCGCTTGAACCTATTTTCAAGCAGGCACGTTATACCGAAACTCGCTTGTCTGATTTAGTCGAAAGCCTGCTCCTTGGTTTTGGGCTAGTGCTCATTGTTCTGTTTATTACTTTGGGTTTTCGTTCCGCATTGTTGGTTGCACTATCGCTTCCCATTGCTTCAGCATTTACGCTCGCGCTGATGAGTTTCACTGGCCTACCGATAAACCAAATGTCCGTCACGGGCTTGATCGTATCGCTAGGTATTATGGTGGATAATGCCATCGTAATGGTCGATACCATTCAGCACTACCGCCAGCAAGGCGTGAAACGACTAGAATCCGCCATGCGCGCGATTCGCCACCTTTGGTTACCTCTTCTGGGATCGACCCTCACCACCATTTTGGCTTTCGCTCCGATCTTCCTAATGCCAGGGCCGGCTGGTGAATTTGTTGGCGCTATCGCCATCACCGTGAGTTTCTCTTTGATTGGCTCTTACCTGGTATCCCAACTGCTCGTGTCTGCCTTTGCTGCAAGATGGTTGCCTGCAGGCGAATCCAGCACGCGTTGGTATCACGCTGGCATTACACTTCCTAGGCTAAGCGCACTGTTTAGAACGTCTATACATAGCGCTATTCGTTTCCCACTGATCACTATTCCTTTAGTGTTCATCGTGCCCATGACAGGATTTTGGGCAGCAGGTCAGCTCACCGAGCAATTCTTCCCACCTTCAGACCGAGACATGTTTGAAATTCAGGTTTACCTAGCGCCGCAAGCCAGCATGACGGCCACTTTGGAAACCACGCAAGAAATCGACAGCATCATGGCAAACAATGACGATGTGGAGAGTATTGGCTGGGTGGTAGGTAGCAACTACCCATCGTTCTACTACAACATGATGGGTAGACAACGTGGCGCACCAAATTTCGCTCAAGCCATGGTAAAAGCCAAAAATTTTAGTGCCGCAAACGAAATGATCCCTCAGCTGCAAAGTGAGCTCTCTCGTGCCCTGCCTCACGCCCAAATTTTGGTTAGAAAGCTTGAACAAGGCCCTCCGTTTAATGCACCACTTGAAGTTCGTGTATACGGGCCAAACCTCAACACATTGCGTGAAATTGGCGAAGAAATACGTCTACTGATGGCGCAAACACCTGATGTGATCAACACTCGCGAAACCTTGCAGCCCGGCGTGCCAAAAATCACCATCAATGTGAATGAAGAAGCAAGCCAACTGACAGGTATGTCCCTCAGCGAGGTTGCCACGCTGCTTAACGCCTCTATGTCCGGTATTGTGCAAGGCAGCGTGATTGAAGAAACAGAATCAATTCCTGTGAGAGTCAGAGTGGATGACGAATCACGCACCAGCCTTTCCCAATTAAGCCGGATCAGATTGCCGCTAGCTGGCAATGAAGGACCAATAGATCTTCCTCTTACCGCCATCGCCAATTTGAATGTAGAGCCAAGCCGAGGCGCCATTCCTCGTCGTGACGGTGAACGTGTTAATGTCATTGAAGGCTACCTTACTGCAGGCGTGCTGCCTCAAACCGCACTCAATGCGTTCAACCAAAAACTCGCCGAAGCCAACATTCAGTTGCCCCCGAGTTATCGAATTGAGTTTGGAGGAGAATCGGCTGAGCGAAATGAGTCTGTTAACCAACTAATGGCAAACCTGACCATAGTCATTACGTTGTTGATTGCGGTTGTGGTGGTGTCTTTTAACTCATTCAGGTTGGGGGGGATCATCTTCTTAGTCGGTGCACAAGCCGCCGGACTGGGCTTACTGTCTGTCTGGATTTTTGGTTACCCGTTTGGTTTTACCGTGATCATTGGTTTACTGGGTTTGGTGGGGCTTGCTATCAATGCCGCCATTGTCATATTGGCTGAACTCAAAGCCAGCCCTGCTGCGGTAGCGGGAAACAGAGATGCTATTGTTGAAGCAGTCAGCAGTTGTGGACGCCACATTACTTCTACCACGATTACCACGATTGGTGGCTTCTTACCGTTAATTTTAGCTGGCGGTGGATTTTGGCCTCCCTTTGCAATTGCCATCGCAGGCGGTACTCTACTCACAACGCTACTTTCGTTTTATTTTGTCCCTGCGGCCTTTAAATTCGCGGCCTCCGTGTATCCACTAGACAAAGAAAATTCACTCGAAAGCCAAATGGTATAACCCCGAAATATTCAACACCCATAAAAAACAGCCACCTAAAAAGGTGGCTGTTTTTCCTAATCGAATCCACGCTAGCTAAAAAGCATAAAGCACAGGGCTGATCATCAAGCCCATCAGCAGCAAAATTGGAAACAAAAGTTTGATAATAAATGGAACCCGCATGGTGGTTTTCCTTTTCATCGTGTAGCGATGAACACATCACACTTAATATGCAAACATGTTTACAGCACGCTCATCCTAAAATCGTCTCAGCGGATTAATTATAGGCACAAATTTTCACTTCCACATACAGAATTGCATACGTTTTTGGGCATTAATTTTGACACCTGATCTTTTCCTTTGAAACGAAAGGAGTTAGCTGACAATTTTAAAGAGACATTTATCACGATTTTTTGTCACTTTTTCCAATCCCACTCGATATTCTGATCTATTCAGGCCAATTCCAATTCGGTCCATCTAGCATTCCTTGACCTTGCACTTCCGTTTGGCCCAACACTTTTTCCAGCGCGATGGAATGGCAATCGGGATGTTCATTCAGTGCATTGATAAGTCGATTTGCATGAGAGATCACCCAAATCTGGGAGTGCTGTGAAGCATGACCAATCAAACGCGCCAAAGCGGGCAATAGATCAGGATGCAAACTGGTTTCCGGCTCATTCAGTACCATCAACGCAGGCGGCCTTGGCGTAAGCAGTGCCGCTATCCACAACACAAATCGCAACGTTCCATCAGAAAGCTCTGCGCCCGTTAATGGTCGCAATAAACCCTTTTGGAAAAACTCCAACGAGAAACGGCCATCGTCTTTGGTGACAACACGCAGCTTACAACCGGGAAAGGCGTCTTCTATGGCGTGATCTAACGCTTCATTGTCACCAATTTCGATAATAGTTTGTAGCGCAGCTGCCAAGTCTCGACCATCGTGATGTAACACAGGTGTGCGTGTGCCGAGCTGTGGTTTTCGTGCAGGGGCATCGCTGTCAGTACGGAAATGATCATAAAAACGCCAGCTTCGAATCATTTCTCGAACATGGAAAACCTCCGCTGCCGACGCCGGGTCGGCATGAGAGTCAAACAGACTGTCGTAATTAGGAATGTGTTGAGAAATCACTTCCCACTGCCTGCCTTGACGGATCTTAACGACGCCCCCTTTACGCTCAACCAACGAACTTGCCGGTCGATAATAGTCACCGTTAAAAATGCATTCGTGTTTAATTTCAGGGTCAAACGCAAATGCAGATTGCTGTGGTGCAGGAAGCCCCAACGAGATCGCATAACCAAAGGTGTCACTGGCAAACCCCAGCTTAAGCCTCATCACATTGTTTCGCTTAGTGCCTTGAACCTCAACATCACCGCGCCTCATCGCGTCAGAGATCGTTTCTGGCCCCGCCCAATAGGTTGAGTGCAAACCACCTTCTTCCGCCAGTGAATTGATCACGCCACCAGAGGCCGTTTTGGCCAGTAAACGAAGCGCTTTATAAAGGTTCGATTTACCACTGCCGTTAGGTCCTGTTATCAGGTTCAACGCCCCAAGGGGAAGAGTAAGAGACATGATAGATCGATAGTTAGCAATCGAAAGAGATGTGAGCATCGAAGACACCTAGCTTAACTGTTTTTATATACAGTATCATTAAATCTCAGGATTGGAATACTTGAGTGAAGAAAGAAAAGGAAAGGTGAAAATTGCGTGTAATAGGTACTCGAATCGGTTTTAGGTCGTCCTCGATCCGGTTTTAAGCCGCATCAATACTGGGTTTGAGGGAATATTATTCGAAACCGTATTCGATACAACCTTCTGACAAGGAATGACAACATGAACCCTATCGCCTCTCTGCTACTGCTCTTTCTCTCTTTCAATGCGTTGGCAAATACCGTCGGATTCACTCAATTTCAACTTGAAGATGATCCCCATCGCCCGTTAAATCTCACGCTTTGGTATCCAACAATTGACACCTCTCCAGCCGCATTGGTCGCAGACAACATTGCATTTCAAGGCACCCCTGTTGTGAAGAATGCAATAGTGAATCAGGCCCAACACCCCGTCGTCTTGTTGTCACACGGATACCGTGGCAGTTGGCGGAATCTCAACTGGCTGGCAAACGATCTGGTCAAAAAGGGTTACATCGTCGCCGCCCCTGATCACCCCGGCACCACCACTTTTGATCTTTCTCCCCATCAAGCTGAACAATGGTGGCAACGTCCTCGCGATTTAACACGAGTGTTGGACTTTTTGTTAGGCGATGAGCGCTGGAATCGTGTCATTGATGCCAACAACATATCGGCTGTTGGACACTCATTAGGGGGATGGAGTGTTGCGCAGTTAGTGGGCGCGAAATTCGACCGAGACACCTTCCAAAAACAGTGTCTTTTATTTCCCAACCCACGGACTTGTGGGCTGGCAACAGAGCTTGGATTGCAGTCTTCACAAATGGGCGAGCCAACATCCAACGACTTTTCCGATGATAGGTTCAAACACGTGGTTATTCTTGACCTCGGCCTTGCCCGCAGCTTCTCAACCGAGAGTCTCGATGCCATCGACAAGTCCGTGTTTATTCTGGCTGCGGGTATTGATATCGGTGATTTGCCGCAAGCATTGGAGTCAGGCTACCTTGCCGAACACATTCCCTTACTCAACCGCCGTTATAAAGTTTTTGAGCAAGCGACCCATTTCAGTTTTATGCAGTTGTGTAAACCCGGAGCAAACCAAATATTAGAAGAGGAACGGCCCGGTGATGGTGTGGTATGTAAGGACGGAGTTGGTACAGACAGAAATACGCTACACGACCAAATATTCACGGATATTACGCAGTTTTTTAACTCGGCAGTCACCCCAGCCGTGAGCGATAACTAAGACGGCGATTCCGATAAGGCTCTAAAGGCACTTGGCGTTTGACTCGTCAAGCGAAGAAACTCTCGATTAAAATTTGATTTAGTCTGAAATCCAGAGGCAAGATAGATATCCGTAATGCTGTCTTCTGTTGTTGATAACAACACCTTTGCATGTTCAATGCGATAAGCATTGATAACTTTAGAAATATTCTCACCACGAATTTGATTCACTGCGATAGAAACCTGTTTGGCTGGTATCCCAAGCTGCCGGGATAAACGACTTAACGTGATGTCGGGATCTCGAAATGATGCCTTTTCTATCATCAACACATCAAGCTTGTTCATGATATCGGTAGCATCTTGATCAGACATTTGAGATTTGCTCTGTGTGGGTGATTCGGGCGTTTGTCTATCGGCGTCACTGACCAAAATCCGTGTTGATTCGCTCGTCGTCTCTGTGTGGTTTTGCAGCGTACTGAAACCAACAATCGCCACTGCGATAACCACCATAGGGATCAAAACAAGGTATGACAGTGAAATAATGAATGCCGCGTGGTCGCCGTTATAGACCACGAAATCAAACGACAACGCGCTATCAATAAAAGCAGAGAAAAGCAGCATTGCCCCTGCCGTTCGTTCCGCCATGATGACTCTTTCGACATTTGATAAGCGCACCTCTTCCGGCATTGTGAAAGAAGAACGTATCAATGCACCGCCGTAACCCACATATAAAGCAATTAAGACGATATCAGTTGCTTGCGGCCAAATTTGATAATTAAACGAACAAGCCGCGATGACAAAAGGCCAACACCAATGCCAACGAGATGGCGGCTGTATATGATGCGCTCTCGCAAAACAATACCACGCAGCAACTGGCAGAATCGATGCCAAAATAGGCTGAATAAATCTCAGCATTTGGAGGTCAAACGTCCAACGTAGTCCAACTACCGACGTACAAATGGCACAAAGAAGCGCGAACAGGATCGATTTCATACCGGATTGCCCCAGCTTTAAATACAAAAGCATGGCGGCAATCACAAGCAGCAGTGACACAACGAAAGGAACAGGTATGGCAAGCATTTGACTTAGTTGTGGGTTTCCATCTCAGATACCTTGAGTTTATCGAACATAAACACGCATGTTGTCTTTTTCTTCGCACTACTCGCTAAATGAAACATATAGATCTCACTTTAGCGCAACCAAATGAAGTGAAAATGCTTCAAAGCCAGCGGCGAACTTTCTCTTTATAAGCAGGGTATTCATCAGGAAATTGGCTTGCCAGATAGTCTTCTTCCGGCTCAATCTGAAACTTGTTCATATAAAGCACGAACAGTACGCAACCTAGTAAGGTGTACGGGTTAGCAAAATAGAAAGCACTCGCCACGAGCAAAAGCAAGAAACCCACATACATTGGGTTACGTGTAATACGATAAACACCCGATTGCACCAATGAAGTAGATTCCGTTTTCAGCGTTGGATTTACCGTGGTTTGATGCTGACGAAATGCAACAACACCGGCTACAGCAAATACCCCACCTAACACGACCAGCAATACAAATAAGGGCTTAGAAACAGGCAGTAAAAAGCTAATGGCGGGAGTCGCCGAAGCGATTATTTTCATTAGTAACATCACAATAATGACTTGAAGCAAAGGTGGCAGTTTCAGTTTTAGGCTATCCATAATCCCTCCGTTAGCGAACAGAAACCATACAGCGCTTCATCGTGGAAATCCAATATGAATTAACGTGTTAAGCCAGAACGATACCGAGGAATCATACACAACGCTATCACCCATACTAGGTTGGTTCGCTGACAGCAATTCTGTATTGCGTTGCGGTGAATAAGCTACATGCTCCACACTTTTACCGAGCAGTGTAGGGATTGTCCGCGCCAAGGTAACAGGATCGACTAACGTTTTAACATCCGAATACATACACAACGGGAGACATGCATGGAAGCAGCAATTTTCGACGCGCTTGAGCGCATTGTCGGTAGTGAGCACATCATTGTAGATAAGGAAACACTCCACCCGTACGAGTGTGATGGGTTGTCTGTCTATTGTTCGCTACCCACCTGCGTGGTGCTTCCCGCTTCAACGGAAGAAGTCATGGCCATCATGGCGCTTTGTAGCCAATACCAGATCACCGTTGTGGCGCGCGGCGCCGGAACAGGCCTTTCAGCCGGTGCGCTTCCGATCGAAGGCGGCATTGTGCTCTCTCTTGCTAGGCTAAACAGCATCCTTAATATCGACATAAAAAGTGGCCTCGCGGTTGTCCAACCCGGCGTTCGTAACTTGGCGATATCAGAATTTGCTTCCGATTATGGTCTTTACTACGCGCCCGATCCTTCCTCACAAATCGCCTGCTCGATTGGCGGTAATGTCGCGGAAAACGCGGGTGGTGTGCACTGCCTCAAATATGGCCTTACCGTACACAACATTATCTCCTTGGTTGTTGTGACAGCACAGGGAGCGCGTTTGTCCGTTGGCGACAAAAGCGCAGACATTGCAGGGTTTGATTTTCTTGCTTTGATGACAGGTTCTGAAGGTATGTTAGGTGTGGTGACAGAAATCACCGTCCGACTCTTACCCATCCCCGAGCTGGCACGAGTGATCGTCGCAGGGTTCGACAACGTCGAGAATGCCGCCAACGCCGTCAACGACATCATTTCCCAAGGCATTATTCCTGCTGGTTTAGAAATGATGGACAGCTATGCCATTCAAGCCGCAGAAGATTTTGCTCATGCCGGTTATCCCAAAGATGCACACGCTCTTTTACTGTGTGAGCTCGATGGTAATGCTGACGATGTGAACCATCAGTTGACTGTTACACAGTCCATCTTAGACAAAGCCGGCGCGACATCATTAAAGGTTTCCAACAGCGACGCTGAACGTGCACTCATGTGGAAAGGCAGGAAATCTGCCTTTCCCGCAGTTGGGAGACTTTCTCCCGATTATTACTGCATGGATGGCACCATTCCGCGCCGTCAATTAGCGCCTGTTTTAACCGAAATTCACCGTTTATCCCAACACTATGATTTACGCGTCGCGAACGTGTTTCACGCCGGCGACGGGAATCTTCATCCCTTGATCCTGTTTGATGCAAACGTACCGGGCGAGCTAGAAAAAACTGAGGCCTTTGGTGCAGAGATTTTGCGAATTTGCGTCGAAGCCGGAGGATGCATAACCGGAGAACATGGTGTCGGGATGGAAAAGATCGATCAAATGTATGAGCAATTTAACGATGCCGAACTCGCTCAGTTTCTGCGCGTGAAAGCCGCGTTTGACACTGACAGCCTGCTAAATCCCGGAAAAGGCATTCCTACGCCCAAGCATTGCCAAGAACACACGATAATGAAGCGCAGCCAATCTAAGCAAGAAAAGGGAGGCGCCCCCAATGGCTGATGTCACGCACTCCCTCATTGAACAAGTCTTAGATGCAAAAGCCAGCAACACGCCTCTCAATCTGATTGGTGGCAATACAAAACACTTCATGGGTCGTGAAGCGGTCGGCCAGCCCGTTTCATTGACCAACCATCATGGCATCATTGCTTATCACCCGAGTGAACTGGTGATCACCGCACGATCCGGCACGCGCATCGCCGAGTTGCAATCTGTACTCGCTGAATACAACCAAATGCTGGTTGGCGAGCCGCCTGCATTTGAAGGAAAGGCAACGTTAGGCGGCTCACTCGCCTGTAACATCAATGGCGCTTCTCGCCCTTTTCATGGGTCACTGCGCGATGCCATTCTTGGCGTAAAACTGATCAACGGCCTTGGCGAACATCTTCGATTTGGCGGTCAGGTCATGAAGAATGTGGCGGGTTACGATCTGTCACGCCTTCAAGCTGGCGCCATGGGTGCATTGGGTATTGTTACGGAAGTCAGTCTTCGCGTCATGCCAAAACCCGAGCAGGTAGAAACCTTGCAATTACACATGGATGCTCAGCAAGCCATCACAAAAATGCGAAGCCTTGTCGCCAAAGGTTACCCGCTTTCTGGCGCTGCATGGGTGGAAGGCTGTTTGTATCTTCGTCTTGCTGGTTCAGAACAAACGGTGCGAAGCACCGCGCAAGAAATCGGCGGTGAAACACTGCAACATCAATCGCTATTCTGGCGATCAATTCGTAATTTTCGTCATCCGTTTTTTAGCAACAGTGGCAAGCTTTATCGGTTTTCGATTAATCCGGCCGCGCCGCATTTGGCGCAATATGAACACAGCTTGATCAATTGGGCGGGTAGTATTCGTTGGGTAAAAACAGACGCAACACTCGAGGCATTAGCCCCGATCGCAGAAGCACACGGCGGACACGTTGCTTGCTATAGCAATGAAAACAGACAACAGCCCTGCTTTCATCCGTTATCACCGACGCATCAACGACTGCATCAAGCACTCAAAGCCGCTTTTGACCCGCAAAGCCTATTCAATCCCGGTCGCATGTATTCTTGGCTTGGAGAGAATTCACGATGAAAACGAACCTCGACAGGACGTTTCTAAAATCAAAAGAAGGACAAAAAGCCGAAGACATACTGCGACGCTGTGTACACTGCGGGTTCTGCAATGCTACCTGTCCTACCTATCAAGAACTCAGTGATGAAAGAGACGGACCACGCGGTCGCATTTATTTGATAAAGCAGATGCTTGAAGGGGGTGAAGTCACCGAAAACACACAACGGCATCTCGATCGCTGCCTAACATGCAGAAGCTGTGAGACCACCTGCCCATCCGGCGTAAAATACGGCCAACTTCTTGATATCGGCCGACAGCAACTTGAAAAGAAAGTCCCGAGAACAGCAAAAGAAAAACTGTATCGATTCATCCTTACCCGCGTTTTCCCACATTCTCTATTGGTTAGTATGAGCATGACACTTGCTCGAACCTTTAGACTTCTTTTACCCAAAGCCTTGCAGAAAAAGCTACCCATGGCGCAGACTCACAAGCGCTATGCCAGCGTCTCCGCATTACATTTACCCAAGCCAATTTCAACAACAAAAGCGCACCGAACCATGATTGGTTTTAAAGGCTGTGTGCAACAGGCGCTCACCCCAAACACATTGGCCGCGGCAAGAGCCGTATTGAGCCACCTTGGCATTGAGCTTATCACCATCAACAAAGAAACCTGTTGTGGCGCGATGAACCTTCACCTTGCGGAACACCAACGTGCCATCGAACAAGCCAAACGAAATATCGATGTATGGTGGCCACACATTGAAAATGGCGCAGAGGCCATTGTCATTTCCGCGTCTGGCTGTGGGATTTCCATTAAAGAATACCCAGAGCTATTAAGCGATGAAGCGGCGTATCTAGATAAAGCGAATGCGGTGGCTGCCATTGCCAAAGATCTAAGCGACATCTTGGCGCAAGAAGATTTGAGCCGTTTACCACTCAAGAAAAGTGACCAACGCGCTGCCGTGCATTGCCCATGTTCACTACAACACGGTATCGACCGTAAAGACAATTTATACAAAACCCTGTCGCAACTGGGCGTGATCCAAACGAAAACTCAAGAAGATCACTTATGTTGCGGGTCTGCGGGGGCGTATTCGTTGTTACAACCTGAACTGAGTCAAACGCTGTTGAAACAAAAACTCGAAGCACTGCAAGGTGACAGCCCCGAGGTTATCGTGACCGCGAACATTGGCTGCCAACTTCACCTATCATCAGGCAGCGATGTGCCGGTTAAACATTGGATTGAACTACTTGCAGAGCGGCTATCAACAAATAAGCACTAATTTTTCCGTCTTAACTGCAAATGCTCGGGGGTCTGAGAGAGCACAGGTGAATACATCAGACAAAAAAAGGGACAGCGCATCGAGCTGTCCCTTTCCTGAAATGTCAGTCGATTAATTGCGGTGCTTTCAAGCCAATACACGATGACCGGAAACGCTATCTTGTTGCTGATAGATGCTCCACAAGCGTTTCGTTGAATCACCCACCATTTTCACAGGTACGGTAGCAAAATAGACAGAAGCCAAAATGACCATGATTGGGTCTGCATACATTGCATACTCAGTGAAACCGGCCTCCATCAAAGCCGCCGCCACGATAAAGCCGACCAACACTGCTGCACTAATAACGGTATCCATCAGCCACTGACTGGTTTCCGCCTTCAAAATCGTCGACGCGTTTTTGCCTGAGTGTTTTTTGACGATGTAATAACACGCCATACACGCAACAAGGTTAACCACACCAAAAATCAGCGCAAAACCTGCGTTTACTTCACGGCCGCCGTTAAACATCGCTTCAAAGGCAGATGCAAACGACACCACACAGACCACTGATACGGCGAGACCTTTAATCAAAACCACCAATGATTCAATAACCGCGGCTTTCTGCGCAGAAACACACTGACCTGATTTTCCGTTTTTTGCTGTGCCATTGCTAATGTAAACCGTTGCGCCAAGTGCCATCAATGACAGAAACAAGCTAACCAAAGAGTAAGCACCATCAAAGACTATCGCCATAGATCCAGCCCAAAGACCGATCCCAACACCCAATGCAGCAAAGCAAAAACAAGCAAAACTAGAAAATTTCAGTAAGTTACGTTCTTTCGCATATTCACACGACATAAATCCCCACAAGTGACAAAAAATTTGACTGCAGCGCCTTCCAATAGCGCTTTGATAACCACAATACAGCCATTTTTGGCAATCCATGAGTTACTGAGCGACAACTTTTTGGTCGCTGGGGTTTTCTTCTTTTTATTTAGAGTTAAAATCAATTTGCCGATTACATGCGCCGACATGGACATAAAATGCGAAGTAGCCAAATAGAAATGTTCCTCACCGCCGTCGAAACAGGTTCCATTGCCGGAGCCGCTCGCGAGCTAGAAAAAAGCCGAACCACAGTCAGTGCAGCCATCAGTGCATTGGAAGATAACCTTGGAGTAGAACTGTTGTCCCGCTCTGGTAACAGCGTGACACTCACCAACGTAGGCCGCATGATCCACGACGATTGCGAACGGGTGCTGCAAGCCGTCCATGATATCGGTGCCAAGTGTCGTCAATTCGAAAGTGGCATTGAATCTGCGCTGCGAATTGGTCGAGACGACGCCATTCCCGAAGCGTTCTGGCGTGCCACCATGCGTGAAATCCACCAGCTATTTCCTGACTCCAGCGTGTCTCTATATGTCGCACCACCGCCAGAGCTATACGAAATGGTCGATGAAAACATGGTCGATGTTGCCTTTGGTCTGCTACCGGAAACTCGTGCCTTTGGTCGCATCAGCTCTAAAAAGCTCGGGCAGATCCGTATGATGTCAGTGGTTCATAAAGACCACCCTCTCGCCAAACTCAAACGCGTTCAACGGGCAGATCTAGAACGCTATACCGAAGTGACGCTCGCGTATGTCGATGATGAAGGCCTAAAGGCCCTCGACCCTATCTCGCCGCACTACATCGCCCTGCCCTTTTATGAGCACTTACGCGATGCTGTTTTAGACGGTTCTGGTTGGTCAAACGTCCCATCGGTGCTGTTAAGAAAGTACTTAAGAAGCGGAACATTGCAGGTATTGCGCCACTCCAGCGCGATGCAATTACAACCTTATGGTGAAATCACCTCGATGGATGGGCACACAGGTGCACTCACAGCATGGCTGTCAGATCGCTTAGAAGAGTATTTAGCTGAGAATTCTTAAGTGGAAACGCGTAAGTTGCGCATTTTGATGTGAGTGCTTGTAAGCGGTAATGTGAAAGGTAATCAGCCAAATATCCGCCATTTCAAACATTTTAAGCATTTTAAGCATTTTAAGCATTTTAAGCATTTTAAGCATTTTAAGCATTTTAAGCAT